>JAUVYZ010000198.1 GCA_030602845.1 Phycisphaerae bacterium
TGCGGCTTTGGCCAGACTGAAGGCGTCTTCAGTTTTTAGAACCTTGTTGGTAGCGGCGTCTGCAAATTCTATAATTGGACGCTGGACAGCATCAGCCCGCGCGATGCAGACGCCCGGGTCGGAGCCCTCCGACGCACGTTCGGCCACGAAATCGAATGCAAAAGTCGAGGCTTCGATACCATCATCCCCCGCAACGGCGATACACGCACCGCTGTTGTGTGAAGTGTAAGGAATGGCCGGGTCAAGCAGGAACTGATGCCTTGTTACGCCCAGTTGCTCCATACCCCGTTTTTCACATTCAGCAGATAGCCGCCGGGCCAACCGGCCGGTACCCGGGCTTGTTTTGTTATCGGTGTCATCAATTCCAATCAATATTAATGTCATAGCAAGTAATTACCTGAATTTCCGTCTGGAGCTGGTATGTAGCATTTGTGCCGAAGTATCAGTAGTGACTTACTTTACAAGTTCCTTGATATGTCTTTCATACGCTTTTTCCACCGCCTTTTCGACATCACCGCGAAATCTCGCGTAAGCTTTGACCCATTTTTTGCCCTGGTCGGTTAGAGCGGTTCGCCCGCCCATATTGCCGCCTCGCTGTTTCTCCACCAGGGCGATACTTAAAGCATCCTCCGCCTTCTTCAAGTCGCCCCACGCCTTTCGAT
Organism: Phycisphaerae bacterium; assembly: GCA_030602845.1. GTDB lineage: Bacteria > Planctomycetota > Phycisphaerae > Sedimentisphaerales > Anaerobacaceae > JAUVYQ01. The sequence continues at coordinate 663 of JAUVYZ010000198.1, forward strand.
AGCTTATCCGCAGCGATTCACTGGCCGCCTTCAACGACCCTTCGGCATCGATGCTCTTAAGCAGCCGCCATTTACCGTCGCCGAAGACCCCTTCAACGTCTTTGGTACTCAGCCACAGTTTAAACCTCGCCCTCAGCTTCTTCATATTCCTATCCTGTTTATTATGTCACGCAAAACAGCCGAGCTGACATTTGCGGATTCTTATGTTGTGCTGATTGCAAATGTGCCCAATCTCAATAACTTCCACTCCGAATTCTTGCGCCAGTTCAAACGCCTCGGCACAGGCCAGCTTTTTTCTGCCGTCTATCTCTTGTGTCCGTTCGATAACAGCGTTAACCAAATCTTCCTCTTTGCCCATCTGCGATTCTCCAAGAGCTCTGTCCGGTTATGCAAAACTCGACATATCGCAAACCCCGTTTATAGTACGCAACTTTTCCACTTCAGTCCAACCCTTTTGGAAAAATTTCTCCTCCGCCACCCGTCGGCAAATTGGGGGCTTGCAAAATGTGCCGGAACAGCATATAAATTAGCTGTTATGGCTAAAGATGTAAAAAAGCGAATTGAGCAGCTTCGTGCCGAAATCCGAAAGCACGATTACCTCTATTACGTCCTCAATCAGCCCGAAATCACCGACCGCCAGTATGACAAACTCTTTGCCGAGCTGCAGGCATTGGAGCAGGCAAATCCGCAGTTTATAACGCCCGATTCGCCCACTCAGCGTGTTTCCGGTCGGCCGCTCGAAGGTTTTACCGCCGTCAGGCACACTGTCCCTATGCTCAGTATGGACAACACCTACAACGCAGACGAGCTGCGGGCCTTTGACGAAAGGGTGGCAAAAGGCCTTGGCGGCAGGGATTTCGATTACGTGGTCGAATTGAAAATTGACGGTGTTGCGATAAGTCTCCGTTATGAGGATGGCACTCTCGCTACCGCTGCGACCCGCGGCGATGGCGAAGTGGGCGATGACGTTACCACAAACGTCCGCACCATAAAGGCCGTCCCGCTTGTGTTGTTAGGCGGACGGAAAATTCCCGCCGTCCTTGAAGTCCGCGGAGAAGTTTATATGCCGACTCACTCCTTTGTCGAGCTGAATAAACTTCGCACCGAGGCTGGCGAGCCGGCCTTTGCAAATCCACGAAATGCCGCTGCTGGTTCTTTGAAGCTGCTCGATGCAAGAATTACCGCTGAGCGTAACCTGGCCTTCTTCGCCTATTCAATAGGCGAGCTTTTCGGACCGTTAGCTGAAAATCATTATCAAACCCTCCAGGGATTTAAAAAACTTGGCCTGCCCGTTAATCCTAACATCAAAAAAGCCACAGATATAGACAAGGTGATAGATATCTGCCTTAGCTGGAGTGAAAAGCGCCTCGATTTGGATTACCAGATTGACGGGATGGTAATAAAGGTCAACCGCTTTGACCAGCGCGACGTCCTCGGCGCCACCGGCAGGGCACATCGATGGTGCATTTCCTACAAATTCCCCGCCGAGCAGGCAGAAACAACCGTCGAATCAATCGATGTCCAGGTCGGCAAGAGCGGCATTTTAACACCCGTGGCGAATCTCACCCCCGTTCAACTGTCAGGCACAACTGTTAAAAGGGCCAGTCTGCACAACTTCGACGAATTGCGTCGGCTCGATGTCCGCTGCGGCGATACCGTGGTAATCGAAAAGGCCGGAGAAATAATACCGCAGGTGGTCGAAGTGAAAAAACAGGCAAGGCCTGCCGGCGCACTTCACTTCAAAGTACCTGAACAATGCCCCAACTGCGGCGGCAAAGTTAAGAAAGACGAAGATGGGGTTTATATCAGGTGCCTTAATCCAGACTGTAGGGCACAGCTCGAAGAGCGCTTGAAATACTTTGCCGGCCGCGGCCAGATGGACATCGAGAATATAGGAGAAGCCCTAATTGAACAATTAGTCGACACCGGACTGGTAAGGAATTTCGCAGACCTTTACAAACTGCAAAAGCCGGACTTGATAGAATTGGAGCGAATGGCTGAAAAAAGCGCCGCCAACGTTATTGAAGCCATCGAAAAAAGCAAGACCCGACCGTTATGGCGGCTCGTTACGGCTTTGGGTGTTCGCCACATTGGGGCGCAATCAGCACAAATTCTCGCTGAATACTTTGGTTCTCTTGAGGCGCTTATGAAATCAGACCAGGAGACACTCGAAAGCATTGACCAGATTGGGCCGAAAATGGCAGAAAGTGTCTATGAATATTTTCGCGACCCCCAAAACCGTGCGGTTATCGAGGAGCTGTTTGCCGCCGGCGTTAGACCGCAGCAGCCAAAGACAAAACGCACCGATAAACTGGCCGGAAAAACTATTGTTGTTACAGGCTCTTTGCAAAACTTCACTCGTCAGCAGGCCGAATATACTATCAGGCAGGCAGGCGGAAGGCCGGCTTCCAGCATCAGCAAGAAAACAGATTTTCTATTGGCCGGAAAAGAACCGGGAAGCAAGCTCGACAAAGCAAAGAAACTCGGAGTTAAAGTCATAAACGAAAAGCAATTTTTGGAAATGCTCGGCCAGCCCCTCGGAGGGGCGGGCCTCGGAGTTAAAAAATGATGACAGGTAGCGAGAATAAAAAATATATGCGGGTCGCATTGAAGTTGGCACGCCGAGGCATCGGCTCGGTTGAGCCGAACCCTCCGGTCGGCGCCATTATCGTAAAAGCTAACCAAATTATCGGCAGGGGCTGGCACGAGGAATTCGGCGGCGCACACGCAGAAGTCAATGCAATCCGGGATTGCAAAACGCTCGGCGTTAATCCCCGGCGAGCTGCGATGTATGTTACGTTTGAGCCGTGCTCTCATCACGCAAAGACTCCACCCTGCACGAATGCAATTATCGCTGCCAAATTAGCAAAAGTTACCGTCGCAATGATTGACCCCTCGAAGCACGCCAATGGCAAAGGCGTCAAGCAGCTGCGCAAGGCAGGAATCCAGGTCCGGACCGGCATCTGCGAAATGCAGGCGCGTCTGCTAAATGCCCCTTTTATCAAATTTGCTGCCACCGGAAAATGCTGGGTAATATTGAAATGGGCACAAAGCATTGACGGTAAGCTCGCCTGGGCCGGGACGGGTCCACGCTCACAGTGGGTTTCGAATGAGCTAAGCAGAAGAGACGTGCACAAGCTGCGCCGGCGGGCTTCAGGAATATTGGTGGGTATCAATACGGTCCTCGCCGATGACCCGCTATTGACGGCCCGACCGAGCAAAGTAGAACAAGCCACAAGAATCGTATTGGACAGCCGTCTAAGGCTCCCTCTGAGCTGCAAATTATTGCGCACTGCAAAAAAAGCACCCGTGCTGGTGGTAACGACTCGCCAAACAGTCCGGACAAATCCCAAAATTGTAGAGAAGATTACCCGAAAGGGAGCCGAGCTGCTTGCCTGCCCCGATACGCAGGGACGATGTAATATAGATTTTCTATTGGATAAATTGAGTAAACGCGGCATCGCTCAATTGCTTGTCGAAGGCGGGCCAACGGTAATAGCTTCATTCTTGAAGGAGCAGCTTGCCGACGAAATCTGCGTTTATATTGCGCCGAAAATCCTTGGGCCGCAGGGAAGCGTCGATATAGCCAAACCAATGGCTGAATTGGCCGAAGCTGTCGGCTTGCATTACGTTGATACGAAACGTTTCGGTGACGATGTTCGCCTGACCGGACTGTCCAAAAAAGCTCTTGCAGAAATTTTAATCTGCTCCTGAAAAATCACCTCCTGCTTTATCTAATTTGGGGACCCCGCCAATGGACAAAAGAGGCGTTGTTAGGCTGGCGATTGAGGGACGCAAGGTCCCCTACGTACCGTGGCACTGTGGTTTTACTGTCGAAGCCGCTGACAAATTGAGAAAGCATTTTGGCCGGGACGATTTAGACCGGGTTTTGG
>JAUVYZ010000157.1 GCA_030602845.1 Phycisphaerae bacterium
AGACTGCAACGACGTTTTCGAGCTCTACGACGAACAAACGATTATCGCCTTCGAAATCGACGGGTATGGCGCCTTTGGGATTGAACAGCACTTTGTCGTATTTACGCAGTGGTATGTCCGGTGCATTTTCGACCTCAGCCGAGACCGCTACGACTCGGCCGGTTATCGTGGGGATTTCTATATTGTCGGGCAGCTGGATTCCGCCTTTGGTTTGTTTCTTGTCCTCATCTTTGCAAATCAAAACACGTTTGCCTATCGGCTCGACTGTTTCAAAGGGCTTTACTTCGATTTTGTCTTTTTTATCCATCCTGCGTTAATTCCCGCAAAACAACCTGTTTTGAATACGATAATTATTATACCTTCTGAAGAGCAATTTTGCAAGTTTTTGGTTTCCGGGCCTTTTCAAAGGGTGCACCTGCTCTTTGCAGTCCAGATAAACGCTGAATATCACTAACGGGGCAGCTACAAAGTTTTTAATATTTTCAAGAAAAAACCCTTTAGTTGGTGAGCTAAATAGTTATAATAATCCTGTCATTTTTCTTCCTTCCTAAGCAGTGGCGAGTACTTAGCGGCCGTCGCTGTTTTATTTTTTGATTTTTTACTTTTTGCCGCCGGGGCACAAAGACATCAACTCAGAGCATAATGAATCTCGAACAGGCACTTCATCAGGCCAGCTTCATCCAGAACGAGCCGCCCCCACAGCCGCATTTATCCGGGAGAAACCGGCCCAGGGTGGTCTCGAATTCCGACCTGAGGTCGGGGTCGGAGCTGACGTATTTTGACGAGTAAAGAATTTCGTATCCGGCCCCAAAAAGAAGCAGCACGCCCAATAAATATTGTTCATTGTACATTCGGTGTACCCATTCATCCGGGTAATCATCCGGCCAGAAAATATCGTGAAAATGTACCATTGCCCCGGGATGGAGGTTTGGAAGTATATCCAGGAATATTAATGTAACATCGGAGTTCTGTAAACACCTATGGGAGCTGTCAATAAATAATATGTTGTTTCCCCGAAATGAATCGAATACGTTTTGCGGGACTATTTCGATTGGGGTCTCGATGACCTTGTCGCAGATTGCGGCGATTCCCGCACGCGGTGATGGGTCGATGGAGATGATTTTCGTTCTTAAATTAAAATGCGAGATAACTCTCCTCGCGAATTTTGTCGAATTACCGGAACCGATTTCCAGATAAACAGCCGGATTGTGCGTAAACAGGAACCCGCACAGGGCTATGGCATCACCTGCCGGCAGGTAGTTGTTCGACCAGCAAGGTGTTGCCGCTTGCTCCGGGTTTGACGGCGGCTCTACGGGAATTCCCGCAAAAAAGTCACCCAGAGCCCCCAGCTTCTGAATGAATCGTTTGTAATTATCACGAAATAACGAAAGCTTCTCGGCGATTTGCTTATGGTGCGGACGAGAATGACCGTAACGGGCCGTTAAATTATAGAGGTGGGGGTCGTTCTCCAGACGGACCGTAAGAGGTTCGTTTTTTTCCTTAATCCTTCGTACAAACTCTTCTGTGAGCGGTTGCCGTAAAATGGATTCGTTTTTTTCATCCGTCATTCTTCGGGACTCCTTTCCTGCCGAAGATGCTATTGAATTTCATAATTCAAATGCACAAACACCCCTAATTTCGATATTTTGTTTTCTCTTAAGTAATATCGACTAAGCGCTCCTTACTGCGTTGTTTTTTTCCTGGTTTTTTTGGTTTTTTATTTTTTTGCCACCAGACACAAAGACACCAAGACTGTGATAGATTTATTTTTTATCTTAGTGTCTTAGTGTCTATTTTTCTCTTTTTTCTTCCAAGGATTTGGTCTGCTTCTTCCCACGTTTCAGGCGGCCATTGGCCTTCGGCCTGCAATTTTTTCAAGCGGTCCAATTCTTTGATATTGATGATGGTTCTGCACTTTGGGAACTTGTCGCAGCCTAAGAAAGGTCCTTTTTTGCCTTGCCTGATTAGCAGCCGGCCGTCTTTACACTTGTAGCACTTAATTTCGGTGGGCTCAGGGGGCGGCTTAGGCGGCAGGACGTTGCCGTCCTTGTCGAGACCGAGGATGGTTTTGCAGTTTGGATAGTCGCTGCATCCGAGGAACGGACCGAACCGGCCGTTTTTATACACCATCGGTTTGCCGCAGACGTGACATTTATGTTCGCTTACCTTTTCTTCGAGCATCTTGCCTTCTTTATCACAGGGGGCGGTGGATTTGCAGGCCGGATAGGCCGAGCAACTCAGGAACCTTCCGTTTTTGCCGAATCTATAAACGAGCGGCTGGCCGCATTTGGGGCATTTATATTCGCTGGGCGTGACTTCGGCTTTGGCGTGTTTCATTTGCTTAGTAGCTGTGGCGAGGCTTTGCTTGAATGGGCCGTAAAAATCCTTTAGGACACCAAGCCAGTCGAGGTGATGTTCTTCGATTTTGTCGAGCTGCTCTTCCATATGGCGGGTGAAGGCAATGTCCATTATTTTCGGGAAGTACTCGTTGAGTTTGTCTGTAACCACCTCGCCGAGGTCGGTGGCGAAGAACTTTTTGTCCGTCTTCTCGACGTAACGGCGTTCCTGGATGGTGCTGATGATTGCGGCGTAGGTGCTTGGCCGGCCGATGCCTTCTTTTTCCAGGGCCTTTACCAGGGAGCCTTCAGTATATCGAGCAGGCGGTTTCGTGAAATGCTGCTCGGCCTTGATGTCAACCGTCGCTAAAGTCTGGCCAACCTTCATTGGGGGCAACTGCTGTTCTGTTGATGTAGTCGTCCAGATTTTAGTAAAGCCGTCAAAGACCAGAATGCGGCCGGTGGTTTTATACGAGCAGCGGCCGATGGAGGTTTCCGCGGCGATATCCAGATTCGTTATGTCCCACCTGGCCGATGTCATCTGGCAGGCTATAAAGCGCCGCCAGATAAGGTCATAGAGTTTGAATTGCTCGTTAGTAAGAAACGGCTTAATATCGGCCGGCGTGAAATCAACATCGGTGGGCCGAATGGCTTCGTGTGCCTGCTGGGCGTTTTTCTTTGAAGTATAAACATTGGCTTTTTCTGGCAGGTAATCGGGGCCGATATGCCTCTGTATATAACTGCGTGCCTCGCTGATGGCTTCGCCCGAGAGTTGTGTGCTGTCTGTTCTCATATAAGTAATAAGGCCCAGATGACCCATCGAACCTAAATCCAGACCCTCATACAGCTGCTGAGCTACGCGCATAGTTCTTTTTGTCGCAAAGCCCAATTTATTTGCGGCGGTCTGCTGCAATGTGGAAGTTATAAAAGGCGCCGATGGATGAGAAATGGATTGCTTGGTTTCTATATCGGCGAGCTTGAACTCTGCGTCCTTTAGCGCGCCGAACACCTTCTCGGCTTGTTGTTTGTTGGATGCCTCGAATTTTTCGTTACCGACTCTGTCCAATTCAGCCTTAAAAGCATTATGCTCCGCCAGCCATTCGCTTTGTTCCGCGATGGTAGGGGGTTTATCGTCTTCGGTTTCAGGGGTGATCAAATCAAGCCACTGCTGATGATAGTCGGCCTGGAGGTCGGTGGTGAAAACGGAGGGAATAAGCCAGTACTCGATGGGTTTGAAATTGCGGATTTCCCTCTCTTTTTCGACAATCATTTTGACCGCGACCGACTGGACCCGGCCGGCGGAGAGACCGTTGGCGACCTTTCTCCACAGCAGCGGGCTTATCTGATAGCCGACTATGCGGTCGAGGATTCGCCGGGCCTGCTGTGCCATAACCTTGTCCATATTAATTTTTCCCGGCTCGGCGAAGGCACGCTCTATGGCCGAGCGGGTTATGGCATTGAAAATCACGCGGTAGGTTTTTGCTTCGGGCACGCCGAGGATTTGTGCCAGGTGCCAGGCGATTGCTTCGCCTTCACGGTCGAGGTCGGTGGCCAGATAGAGGTCCCGGCATTTTTTTGCAGCGGCCATTAACGATGTTACTGCGCGTTTTTTGCTGGCGGTTATCTCGTAGGTCGGCTCGAAACCGTTTTCTATATCGACGTTGAGACCTTTCGAAGGCAGGTCGCGGACGTGACCCATCGAGGCCTTTACTTCAAAGTCCGGGCCGAGATATTTGTTTATCGTTTTCGCCTTGGCCGGTGATTCGACAATTACTAAAGATTTAGTTTTAGATGAACTCGATTTTGCCATTCTGTCTTTTTACCGTAGAAGCTACATAAAAGTTCAAATATCAAAGCTCGATTCTTGAACGAGTATCGAGCATCAAGTATCGAGCATCGAGCGTCACGAACCACTTATCGGCGATTTTCACAATAAAATTTAGAAATGGACAAATAAAAGCGGTTTGCAGGAATGTCAAGAAAAAACAATTTTACGCAAATCCTGCATTTTTCTTGAATTAGAATGCCATTTTGCTATAATCATCGATTGTTCTTCAACAATCAAGTTTATACACAATTCAGAAACGGAGGTGGATTATGTTTAGAAAAGTATTAACTTTAACGGCCATTGTATTAGCATTTTCGGCCTGCAAAGTACAAGCCGAAGTAGAGGTCATCTATTCAAATTGGGTCGGCGGTGAAAGTGGCTGCTGGGGCGACCCGTGCAATTGGGACCCTCCCATTGTGCCTGACAACAACGATCTCTATACGTTTGTCGTGGTCATCGACAGCAGTGCCTTTGGCGTAGAGGGAGTAGATGTTGGATTGACACGGAGCCGCATTATAGACCAATTGGACTGTAATGGCGTTGAGTTGGAGAAGTGGACTTCCAATTGGGTTAGCCTTGCGTTAAAAGACTCGAATGGTTTAACGAATCATGGTCAGTTGTGGTGTAGCGAGCTTGAGATTAACGGCAATGTGACAAATAAAGGTGGCTCATATATATTTTTGTCAGATATGGAAATTGAAGACGGCAATCTCTACAATGAGGCTGATGCAAAGCTTGAGATAGAGTTCATGGTAGACGTAGACCCTGGCTCTTTTATCAATAACGGATGGATATTTATTATTCCTGCCAGCGACTTCTGGATAGATGGTGGCAGCTTCACCAACAATGGCACAATTCAAATAAAGAATGGATTGGTTGGTAACGGCGAAGATGCTGGTGTTATACACGATTTTGTCAACACGAGTTCCGGAATCATCTGGGGCTCAGGCGACATACTTAGCGAAGCCAATGTTGTCAACGGGGGAAGTATCACCGCTTCATCGGGTGTATTGGTCGTTTACGCTGACGAGCAAATATTCAACACTGGAACTGGCACATTGGAAAGCAAGATTGGTTCATCGCTTCATCTTGAGATGGGAGTTGCTGACTTCAATAATCTTGGGCAAATAAAGGTCAAGGCTAATGGTGCAGTGACAGTAAAATCAGGGGGAATTTTCAAAGAACCCAGCGTTTGCACGTTGAATAACGAACCTAACGGAATAATCAAATTGTATGGAGGTTCTTTGGCAGCTGGATCAATAGTTCAAAAAGCTGATGCAAACTTCACTGGCTTCGGTTCAATCACCGGCGATGTTTTCATTGAGCCCGACGGCCTGATTGAGTTTAC
>JAUVYZ010000068.1 GCA_030602845.1 Phycisphaerae bacterium
GCCTGCGACAATGGCCGAGGCGCTTGTGCTGTGCGAGAGATTAGTGACCGAAGGTATAACTACCGTAGTGGCAACGCCCCACCAGCTCGGCCGCTTCGACGGGTGCAATGAAGCGGCAAAGGTCCGCAATGCCACCTCGGAGTTGAATAGACAGCTGCAAAAGGCCGGCATCCGCCTTACCGTTCTGCCTGGCGGTGATGTAAGAGTGGATGAGAGAGTGTGCCGGTTACTCCAGGCCGATCGCATTCTTACCCTCGCTGACGGAGGAAAGTATGTCCTTCTGGAGCTGCCCCATGAGATATTCATAGACATAGAGCCGCTTCTGACGGAACTTGCCGGTCTCAAGGTTAGGGCCATCATCTCGCACCCTGAAAGACACAATGCTCTATATAAGCGGCCCAGCACCGTTGTGAAATGGTTAGACGTTGGAGCACATCTGCAGATAACCGCCTCAAGTCTTCTGGGCTATTGGGGCGCGGAAGCGCACAGGGCTGCGTGGCACTTTCTAAATTCGGGCTGGGCAACGCTCGTGGCGACGGATTCACACGATATAGACGGCCGCAGGCCCCGGATGAGAGCTGCTTTCGGGCGCATAAGCAAGAGGTTAGGTGAAGACCTCGCCCGCCTGGTCTGCATCGAGAATCCATCAAGGGTGGTGAACGGCCAGGATATAGTGCCTATCTCAGTACGTGACCAACAGGAGGTGGGCCGATGAGGGAAAACGGAATCAATCCCGAATCTGTGGAAGTTCCCGTAGGCGGATTCGATAAGGTAATCGAATGGCTGCTGATATCGCTTCTGGCATTTATGCCTCTTGCATTTGGAGCGGTAGAGGCGTGGAGCGAAGAGGTCGTCGTAGCCCTTGCAGCAGCTATCTCTGTCTGCTTTTTGCTCAAATTCGTCTTACGAAAAGATACAAATCCGGTCTGGTCCTGGGCATATATTCCGGTAGCACTATTTATCCTCGTGGCGGTATTTCAGCTTATTCCGCTGCCGAGCAGCGCGGTGAGTACAATTTCACCCAATACGGTCTCCGTTAAGGAAGAGCTTTTGGGCGATTTGCCAAATGCGAACTCCTTGTTGAGTTCAATGACACTTAGCTTCTATGCAAACGCTACAAAACACGACCTGCGGCTTGTGCTTGCAGTTGCAGCGATTTTTGTAGTTGTCCTTAATGTCTTCCGTCGGCCGGATTCGATAAAACGCCTCCTGCTTGCAATATCTATTATTGGTGCTGGTATTGCACTTCTTGCCCTGGCACAGGACCTTTTCGGAAACGGAAAGATTTACTGGGTGATACCTACAAGACAGGGCGAGGCCTACTCGGGCACGTTTGTTTGCCACAGCCACTACGGCCAGTTTATGAACCTATCCATTGGAGCGGCCCTCGGCCTTATTATGGTAAAACTCCATGAGGCCTTCAGAGGAAAAAGAATCACGCCGCCCATTGTCTTTGAATACCTCAGCTCTCCCGCGGCAAAGGTTATATGGCTGCTTGCAGGCATAATAATTATCGGTGCGGCCACGGTTTTTGTGTCACTGACTCGCGGCGGTATGGTCAGTATGCTCATAGCCGCGGGCTTTACGACACTTGTCCTTACCTCGCGACGGTCTCTCAAAGGCTCCAGCTGGATAATGGCCCTTGTGGCCCTTGGCGCATTTATATGTGTGCTTTATATAGGTTTCGATGCGGTCTATGACCGGCTTGCAACTCTCAGGGAGTTACATGAAGCTGAAGGTGGCCGTTGGCAGATAGTTAAAGACATATCGGTTGCCTGGACTAAATTCCCTGTTATCGGAACGGGTCTGGGCACGCACGAAGTGGTTTACCCGATGTTCGACCGCTCGACCATAGCATCCCTTGCCGCACACGCGGAAAACGAATACGCCCAGGCGGCAGAGGAAACCGGCCTTATAGGCCTGGTGGTACTGACGGTGTTTGCGATTATAGTATGGGTAAATTATGCCCGCAACGTCAGAAGCGCATCTGTGCCGATTCGCTCGGCCGCTTACGGACTTGGCTTCGGCCTTGTCGCAATATTGATTCACAGCCTGAGCGACTTCGGCCAGCACCTGCCGGCCAACGCCACTCTGACTGCGGTGTTCTGCGCTTTACTGCTCGCTTTGGCTCGCATGGGACGAAGTAGCAAACAAGCCACACAAACTGTTACGAGGTCCTGGAACTTTAGAGGTTTAAGTATAGCTGCGCTTCTTTGTATATCCGGCATCTGGGTCTGGGCCTTACTTGGTGCCGATGGCGCCAGAATCGCCGAGGCCCACTGGCAACAGGCCCTTAACGCAGAGCACGCCCTTATGGAAAAGGGCTGGCAGGGAACCAACATGCAGTTTGCGTATTTGCTCTCTCACACTGCAGCCGCGGCAGAACACCAGCCGGACAATGTAAAGTATCGCCACTGGCTGAACGTCTATCGCTGGCATTCCATAAGCCGGGTAACCGATCCTAACACGGGAAAGGTCATTATTCCCGAACAGGCGATGCAGTTTGTACCTCGCATCATTGATGAATTACATAAGGCACGGGTCCTGTGCCCGACCTTCGGAGCCACTTACTGCGTGGTCGGCCAGCTTGAGAAATTCGTTTTAGAAGATGCCGGTGGTGCAGAACGCATACGAAAAGGTTTTCGCCTTGCACCCTGCGACCCCACAGCCTGCTTTGTCGCGGGCCTTCTGGATGTTGAAGAGCAAAAGGTCGATGCCTCATTTGAAAAACTCAGCAGGGCTATTGAGCTCGACGGCAGACTCTTTGGAGACGTGGCTGATGTATATATCAACCACGTCAGCCGGCCCGACCTGGCCGTGGCCATTGCCGGCGACAATACAGGCAGGCTGAGCCGCGTAGCTAATGCCCTCGCAGAGATGCAAGAGCATCAAGAGCTTGCGGACAAAGCGCGAGCGAGGGTGTTAGAGCTTCTGAAAACAAAGTGCTCTGAGCCGGATGCACCGGCCTGGGCGTTTGCATCTCTGGCCAATATTTACAGAAGAGAAAATGATAACGATGCGGCAATAGAATATTACCAACGTGCACTTGCTCTGGATTATGGCCAGGTGTACTGGCGATTTACGTTAGCAAGACTACTCGCAGAAACCGAACAGATACCGGAGGCAATCCACGAGGCAAGAATATGCCTTCGGCTGCGTCCGCAGTTCAAGGCAGCCGAGAAGCTTATCGCCGACCTGTCCGTTTTACCCGGCGCAATAAGCAATGAGTGAAGAAAGCTCAGCGCCTTAACGTTTTAAGAAAATTTGTTCTCTGACAGTTGTTTACTGACTACCTGACGACCCAACTACTGCTTTTTAGTCAGCAAAACCTGTGTCGGGTGCACCAACGGAGACAGAGTTTGCGCAGAGTTGACAACTGCTAATACCGGAAGAATATAAATGCTCAAATTATCCGAAAATCCAGCTATTCTAACGCCGGAAGTCGAATCGCTGACCGAGCTTTGCGGCACCTGGTGGGTCGGCCACACAAAGCCGCGATTCGAGAAGGCCTTTGCCTGGGATATGCTCAGTTATGGTATAGGGTATTTTCTTCCTATGCGGGAAAAGGTCATTTTTTCCGGCGGGCGCAAACGCCGTGTTATGATACCGCTTTTCACATCGTATGTGTTCTTCTGCGGGACTGAAAAGGACCGCTATACTGCTCTGACAACGAATCGCTTGTGCCAGACACTTGAGGTATTCGACCAGGAAGACATGATATCGGAGCTTGCGGCCATTGAAAAGGCCCTTTTGAGCAAGGCCGACCTTGACATATATCCACACTTGCCCATCGGCGGCCGCTGCAGAATTATCTCCGGGCCTATGATGGGCACGGAAGGTGTGGTCATTGAAAGAAAAAATGCAAAGGCCCGTATGGTCCTTGAGGTAACCATTCTCGGCCAGGGCGCTGTGATGGAAATCGACGCCGACATCCTGGAACCAGTTGCTAACCCCTGACCGCTAATCACTATTTGCCAATCGCTGTCCGCTAATCTCTAACCTCAAAAAAAGGCGTTCGTTAACATCTGAGGTCTGAAGTCTAAACTCTGCCATCTGATATCTAATTCAATGAAAACCTATCTGTCCGTATATCTCGGCTCTCTCTTCCTTGCGTTAATAATTACGCCGGTTATAATATGGCTTGCGCGCCATCTCAAGGCAGCCGACCACCCCGGCGCGCGCACTGTCCATAAAAAGCCTGTCCCTCGCATCGGCGGCGTCGCTATCTTCGTATCTATGATAGGCCTGATTGTACCGGTCCTGTTCCTGCACAACACAATAGGCCAAAGCTTCCGTAGTATCCAATTCAAGGTAATCACTCTCCTTTCTGCTGCGGCCTTTATGTTTGTGGTAGGAGTCATTGACGATATCAAAGGCCTCCGTGCACGCATAAAGTTTCTCGCCCAGCTTGCTGCTGCTCTCGTTGTTTGTGCCATTGGCATCCGGATAGAATCAGTGGCCGTCGCCGACTGGCTCACACTCGACTTCGGCTGGTTCTCCTGGCCGCTTACACTCCTGTGGATTGTCGGTATCACCAACGCCATTAACCTGAGCGATGGCCTGGATGGTCTTGCAGCGGGCATTTCAGCGGTGGCCTGCGGAGTTATTGCTATATTCGCCGTCTATAGCGGCCAGGTCGTGATGGCGGTATTAATGCTGGCCCTGCTCGGCAGCTTGACCGGCTTTTTGTTCTTTAACTTTAATCCGGCAAAGATATTTATGGGCGACTCCGGCAGTATGTTTTTGGGCTTTACTATAGCTTCATCGAGCGTAATGTGCGCAACCAAATCTTCCGCCCTGGTCGGATTTGCCCTGCCGGTCCTGGTCCTGGGGATACCTATTTTCGATACGCTGTTTTCAATGCTGCGGCGTTTCTTAGAGCGGCGTTCGATGTTCGCTCCCGACCGCAGCCATTTCCATCATAGACTGCTCGATTTGGGCCTGAAGCAGCGCCACGCGGTCATTGTGATATATGCGGTAACACTCCTTGCCGCGGGGCTGGGGATGTTTATGATGGTAACACGCAATACTAATTCTCTTATCGTTTTCATCTGCATTCTGCTGCTGCTGTTACTCGTATTCCGCGTCGTCGGCTCGGTTCGCCTGCGGGAAACGATTGCAGGCCTGCGGGAGAAATACGCCGTAACCCGCCAGATAAAAGAGGAAGTCCGCAGCTTCGAGAGTCTCCAGCTTCTTTTCCGCCGGGTGCAAACTCTCGAGCAATGGTGGCAGGCGCTCTGCCTGGCTGCGGAGAAGATGGATTTTATGAGCATAAAGCTGCCTTTGACGGGGAGCGATAAGACGCATCGTGTACTAACCTGGCAAAGAGACGGCAATGAAGCTGACCCGCCTGAAACGGTAAAAATGAAAATTCCAATTCGCGAGATAAAGGCGGGGCCGGGATGCAGTCTTGAGGTCAATATCAACGTTAATGGCTCTTTAGAGTCGGTTGGGAGGCGAACAGCGCTGTTTAGCCGATTGCTGGAGGAGTATGATATTATGGGTTTGGTGGGGGATTCGGCGAAATAGGTGAAATTGGGTTTGATTGGGTTTGTTTTCCCGGAGCCGGAAGGGGTGGTTTGTTTTCATAATCCTTTGTTAAAACAGAGCTTACGTTCATTTGAACATTTAGTAAATTGGCTTTGTTTTGCATAACAGGTCATAATTGATTGATTAGCTAACTGGTTAAATGGGTAAATGGGTAATTTGTTCATTGGTTAATTGGTTAAATAGTTCACTTGTTAATTGCTCAACTTGACTGACTTTTTAAAGGGACTCAAAAAGCGCCGCCTACGGGCGGTTTATGTTTGTTTATCAGCAAACATAGAGGCATTTTAACACAAATTCGAACAAAAGTCAAGTAAAAAAGGCAAAAAAATTAGACGCAGAGAATTAAATTGTCCCAAATTGAAACAAGTGAGGGGGCATCACGGTCTGCTACAAAGAAACAGACAACTATTGACCTTTGATGTTTAACTTATGATTAAAAAGTTATTTTCCTCACAGCTTCGTATCAATATGGCTTCCGGGGTAGTGGTTACAGTTATTAACGCTGTGGCCATGATGGCGGCGTTTCCGATCTATTTGCATTTCCTCGGTTATGAAAAGTATGGCGTTTGGCTTGTTTTGGCTACAGTCTTGAGCTTTGCCCGACTGGGCAATCTCGGCATAGACCAGGCGGTTATGAAACTGGTTGCCGAAGAACATGGCCGTGGTGACATTGAAGGTATCCAGCGATATGTTACAACGGCCTTGGCATTGCTGTGTCTCAGCGGTGGCCTTATCCTGATAGCAGTACTGGTTTTTAAGACTCAGATCATTGGCGCATTCAAGTTAACCGGCGAAAATGCAAAGATGGTTTCATGGCTATTGCCATACATAGGTTGTCTTAGTATTTATGTCTTCCTCGTTCAGGCATTAAATGCTACACTGTCCGGCCTTGGCCGGATGGACTTGGCCAACTACATCCAATCAGTCGGTCGAATCGTGGCTGTGACTGTTGCCACCATATTGCTGTACACCGGTCACGACATTGAGAGCCTGCTTATTGGAAGCACCGTTTCGTATCTGTTTATTAATGTTGTAAGCCTTATTTGCATTTGGCGCATAGCCCGCATCCGCCTTCTGCGGATAAACAACCTGGACACTCAACGCTGTAAGCGCCTTCTGCGCTTTGGTGGGGCTGTGTTCGGAGGGTCACTCATAAGCATGCTGTTTAGTCCTTTTAATAAACTGATGCTCTCTCGGTACACAGGGGTTTCTTCTATTCCAGTTTACGAGATTGCGTACAGAGGGAGTATGCAGATTAGAGGTTTGGTTGCATCAGGTCTTCGGGCCTTGATGCCGGAAATCAGCCGGATTAGCGGAAATATGACAAGAAATGCTATTGATAGGATATCCCAGATATACCGTCGTGCGATGAAGCTTATTTTCCTTTTTGGCATTCCCATGTATGGGGTCTTAATCATATTCGCTCCGTTACTGCTTAGGGTCTGGCTTGGAGATAGATTTGTTGAGGCTCTGCCGAGCGTTTTTCGTATTATGTTGATAGGTACATTTTTGAGCCTTCTCGGTGTCCCTGCATATTATACCCTTATGGGCGTAGGGCAAGTTCGCCGTAATCTAGAATCGCATATTGTTCAGTCGACTAGTAATGTCACTATAGTGCTGACCAGTATCCTCCTTGTTTCTACTGTGTCGTTAACTACTATTGTATTTTCGGTCTCGGTTGGAATGGGGGCGTCGACAGCATTCCTAATTTGGCGAAAACAACAAGCTTTCAAGCACGTTAGTCGCGAAGGACTTGCCGCCGGTGTAGGTAGTGACGGAACAAATGGACTTATTTGTGAACATGGGAGGCGAGAATGCTGAAGAATGCGAAGACATTTACCAAGATGATATTTCGACTGTGTGGTGTTGACATCAGATGTGTTAATCCAGCCGAAAATAATTACGGCTGGTTAGTAAAACACAACATTACAACGGTTCTCGACGTTGGGGCTAATACCGGTCAATTTGCAAAAATGGTACACAAGACTTTACCACATGCCACGATATTTTCCTTCGAACCGATAGAGGAGTGCTACCAAAAGTTGATAAAGAATATGGCCGATGTGCCAAGATTTCACGCTTTCAATTTTGGTCTTGGTGACTCAGATGACGAAATGGAGATGCATGTAAATGATTTCACGCCAAGTTCGTCTTTACTCCCGATGGCAGACCTTCATATACGAGCGTATCCCTATACAGCCAAGACGCACGGCGAAAAAGTGAGAATCAGACAACTTGATATAGTTGCTCAAGAGTTGCTACTTGATGGCAACGTGCTGGTCAAAATAGACGTACAAGGTTATGAGGACAAGGTAATCAGAGGCGGCCAAAGCGTGATTTCACAAGCGAAAGTGCTCATTGTCGAGACAACGTTCCAAAGACTGTATGATGGCCAACCGCTGTGGAAAGATATCTTTGATCTTCTATCGAATATGGGTTTCAGTTATATGGGCAACTTCCACCAGATGAAGAGCCCGCTTGATGGTAGTGTACTACAGGCTGATTCCATATTTATAAAAGGGGGGAATCAGGAAATTTGTGGCGTGCGGTAGACAGTTACGGAACTTGCTAATTATCATGACTTCGAGGACTGGGCCTCCAAGACTATCGAAATGGGAGGGAAGAATTACCGAGTGAGTCTGAATCTGGAAGCAGTAAAGCAAGGCTAAAGTTGATGGCGCCTATGTTTTTCTTTGGGCTAGGTCGATTGTGCTCAAGGAGGTCACGATTGGCCAGGGCGCCGTAGTGGCTACAGGCAGTGTGGTTACTTGCGACGTACCACCATATGCTATAGTCGGAGGGAACCCCGCAAAATTCATCAAAGGTTGTAGAGAGTGAAGAATGAGATTCCATATATTGATTCCGGTTCACAATAATCGTGACATCACATTAAGATGCTTGAAATTGCTGTCAAAACAAGAGTTTCGTGATTTTACTGTAACAGTGACCGACGATGGCTCAACAGATGGGACTTATGAAGCGATCTGTGAACAATTTCCTGAAATCACAGTTCTGCGTGGTGATGGTAATCTCTGGTGGACTGGTGCAATGAACCTAGGGCTTAGACACGTCGTGCCCAATGCTGCGCAGGAGGACTACATCTTAACGTTAAACCATGATGTCATTTTTGGAACCGACTATCTCCAAACGCTAGCTGAAGCCGCAAGCTTACGACCGCATTCTCTGATAGGATCTGTCAGCCTTGATAAAGACAACCCCCGCCATGTTGTGCATGCTGGTGTTTAC
>JAUVYZ010000220.1 GCA_030602845.1 Phycisphaerae bacterium
CGCCATACTGCGTTTTATCAAACGGCGGGACTACGGCGCTTAGCGCTTCTCTGCATTGTCTCGGAGTTGGGCCGGGTGATGAAGTTATTACGACGCCGCACACATTTATCGCAACTATTAACGTTATAACCAATGCGCATGCGCTGCCGGTATTTGTTGATATTGACGGGGACACCGGCTCGATAAATGCCGACCTTATAGAAGATGCCATAACGGAACATACAAAGGTTATTCTGCCTGTTCATCTGGGTGGGTACCCGGTGGATATAGAGAAAGTTATGGCCATAGCGAATAAGCATAACATTCCGGTTGTTGAAGATGCGTGCCAATCGGTGTTCGCTGAGGTAAATAACAAGAAAGTCGGCACATTCGGCACCACAGGTTGTATCAGTTTCCAGGAGTGGAAATCCCTGGTTTCCGGTGAAGGGGGGGCCATACTGGGAAGCGATGAAGAGCTGATGCGGAGATGCGCTGCATTTATAAACAATGGGAGAGACCCTGAGAAAACCAAAAGAGGCTATCCTTATCCCGGCTCTAATCACCGAATGACTGAGTTTCAGGCGGCCATTCTTACAGAACAGTTCAACCGTTTTAAGAAACAAGACAAGACCCGCCAGAGAAACGGAAGGTACCTGGAGGAACATTTGCAAGAAATTTTGGGTATCAAGCCGAGAAAGCGGTACTCGGATAAAACGAGAATCACATACGTTACTTTTGAATTAGATTACGATAAGAAATATTTCAACAATGTTCCTGCATCAAAGTTTGCAAAGGCAGTTCGAGCTGAAGGTATTCCGATTTCAGGAGGAGCAAGAAAATACGGGGGCGGATGCCATAAGGAAGGGATGTTAGAAGAGCACCTCAATTCACACGCTTTTGGCGCATCGTTCTCCAAGGCCCGACTTAAAAAATACAGGCAATCGCTGCACTTTCCGGTTATGGATAATAGAAGCCCCAGTGGAAAAGAAAAGCTTTCGATGGATGGGAAGACGGCCTTTCTCGGGTCCCAAAAAGATATGAACGATATTATAGAAGCTGTTGTAAAGGTCGCAAAGAATATCGATAAACTGACATAGTATTACGTCGCCGTGTCGGCGACGGCTAAACAACTAGAAGTCATCCCAAAACCTCAAAGAAATGCCGTTTATGGCACTGAGAATGCCGATAACGGGGGTTTTGGGATAGGTTCTACTAATTTACAATTGTATAGTTAAGATTCTTTGTTGCGTTCGCTGTTATTTGACTGAATCGTCGGGTGGTAGTCCGAGCTTCTTATATAAATTCCGTCGTCCGGCCTTATCGGAGTCGAGTGTTTCTTTGGCGTATTTTGCGACTTCTTCAGCATGGGCGCGTGGGACGACTATTACGCCGTCCCCGTCGGCGACGATGACGTCACCGGGCTCGACGAGGGCGCCGCCGCAGACGATGGGACGGTTGACGGATTCGATTTCGTTTCTGCCCGGCCGAATGCCCCTGCCTGGTTTCCTGAAGTAAAGCGGGACCTTTTCGGCGGCGATTTCATCGGTGTCGCGGGCGGTGGTGTTTGTAACAACGCCGACACATCCGCGCAACGTCCAGCCCATAATGTTGTTCGAGCCGATGGAGCCGACGTCGGAGTCCGGAGCATCGTCGAAGACAAGAGCCGTGCCTTTGCGAATGAGCGGAACAAATGGCTCACTCGAGAGCTTGCCGTACCATTGGCCGACCCAGCGATTAAATGCCTCGGTTTCCATTTGCGGCGCCGGCGGCTTGTTGGTGGGGACGTATCGGACAGTTACCGCAATGCCGATAAAGCGATGTGTGAAGTGCTTCGTGTCCTTCCAAGCGGCGTGGATTTCCGTGGACATCAGGCCGATATTTGTCAGGCCGGCCTTGTCCATTCCGTCGGAAATGTCGGCGACTCGCAGGCCCTCGAAAAGCTTGAGGATTTGCCGGTCGTCTTCGGCGTTGTAAACCTTTGTTGGAATGAAATTCTTGCCCGCCCTTAATTCTTCAACCTCAGGTTTGGCTGTGTTCGTCTCCGAATCAGCGGCTATAGTGAACAGCGAACAGCCCAACAGCCCGACTAAAGTTAGTAAGGTTACTACCACTGTTGTTTTTGCTTTTTTAGATTCCATTTTTTGTCTCCTGTTCCTGCGGTTAAAAAAATTGGTTGTTTTGCAGCTCTGGTTGTGAAATTCCAGAATGCGAACACGTCAATACTATAAGCTCTTTTCGCTCCGGTTCAAGGCAAAAAAGCAGGCGGAGTAATTTGCAAAGTGCGGTCAGATGGCTCATTTATTGGGGGGTAGTTGTTGATTATTCCGGGGGGTTTGGTACATTGTGCGGGTGGTTTGGGAACAAATGATATGATTGAAATCACAAATGATGTATTTATTTCTGAGGATGAGCTTGTTTTTAAGTTCTCTCGCAGCGGCGGGCCGGGCGGACAAAATGTGAACAAGGTCAATACGCGGGTGACGCTGTTCTTCGACGTGGCGAACTGCGAGAGTTTTTCCGATGTGCAAAGGCAGCGAATACTCAAACGGCTTGCAACGCGGGCAAACAAAGACGGTGTAATAAGAGTTGTTTCACAGCGGTATCGAACGCAGAAGGCAAATCGCAGGGTCGCGGTCGAGCGATTGCAGGAGTTATTGAGAGGGGCGCTAAAAAAGAGAGCGGTGCGGAGAAAGACCAGGGTGCCGGAGGCGGTCAAGCGGCGGCGATTAGAGGAAAAAAGACGGCGAAGTCTCTTAAAGCAGCAGAGGGCGAAAAGAAATTTTGCCGAAGATTACGTGGATTAGAAAAGCTGGGCCGCCGATGGCTAAAGACAGCCAGCGTGCGTTTTTCATATTTCACCGGTCGGGGGTATAGTGGTCGGGTGAAGTAAAGCGCATTGAAAACGGGCGGCACTTGTGGTAAAAGGGGGGGAAAGAATAATTTCAAATCAGGGACGGTCCCTATGGCAGTTCAATTTATTCTTGGCAGAAGCGGTACGGGCAAGACCAGCTATTGCATAAGAGCAATCGTCAGTGCGCTGCTGGAGCCGGCTGACGAACAGCGGCTGATTTTGCTGGTTCCGGAACAGGCGACGTATCAGGCGGAGCGCGCAATTCTTGGCGATAAAAGAATAGCCGGCTACAACAGATTGAGAGTGCTTTCATTTGACCGACTGCAGTTTCTGCTGTCAGGCAAGAATACGGCGAGGCCGCAGCTTTCGCGCATCGGCCGACAAATGATAGTGCACAGGATTCTGCGAGACAGTAAAAGTAAATTGAAAGTCTTCGGCTCATCAGCGAACCGGCCGGGGCTGGGTCGGCAAATGGCGGAAACCATCGCTGAGCTGCACCAGTATGCAAAGACGCCGGACGATATTGACCAACTGCTGGGCGAATTGCAGAAAGACGAACATAATAGTTTAGCCGTCCTGAAGTTTGCCGATATCGGCCTGATTCTTAAAGAATATTTGAAGTTTATCGAGGGCAGGTTCATCGACCCTGATATTCAACTGACTCGTGCCTGCCGAGCGGTAGCGGAAGCGGGCTTTGTTAAAGGCGCAAGGTTATGGGTCGATGGCTTTGCCGGCTTTACGACAGCCGAGCTTGCAATGCTTGCTGAGCTGCTAAAGGTTGTCGGGGATGCACAAATTGCCCTTTGTCTGGACCCGTCAAATATCGATATGGCAAATCCGGATGCCGAGAAACTCGACCCTGTCGGCATATTCGGCCCGACTGAACGAACGTATATTGCCCTGATTGAACTAATAAAAAAATGTAAACTGCGATTGGCCGAGCCGATAATCCTCGATGAGGTGGTTAGATTCTCTTCTTGTCCGCAGCTTGCTCATATCGAGCGCAACGCATTCAAGTTGGAAACATCTAAAATACCGGCAGCAGATAATATACGCATTATCTCGGCGCCTAATGGGCGGGCTGAGGTCCAATTCGTCGCAAGGCGGATACTTGAATTAGTCAAGGAAAAGGATTATCGATACCGTGACATTGCGGTTATCGCATCGGACATCGATAGTTATCAGCACTATATAAGGGCGTATTTTGACGACTATGAGATACCATTTTTTATCGATAAGCGAAAACCATTGAACCAGCATGCGGCTATCCAGCTTATTTGTTCGGCGCTGCAGGCGGTTACAGGCGGCTTTTTTAGCAGCGATATTTTTG
>JAUVYZ010000044.1 GCA_030602845.1 Phycisphaerae bacterium
CCAAAAAAACAAACCCAATTCAAACCCAAACAAACCCAATTTGCCAGAGGGTAAAATTGATGCAAAGTGTGTAGTTACAAAGGATTATGAAGAAAAATGCGGATAAGGGCTATGAAAAAACAAAGCCAAAACAAACCCAATCAAACCCAATTTCAATATCTCACCCAGCCCCTGCCAGGGGTGGGGTTCACGGCTTTTTTCAATCTTTTAGTTGCGTGCCGGCCTGCACGTTTGTACTATAACAGGCCTACAAAGGACCGAACGATGGCATTTTGCTGAGGAAAAGATGATGAAAAGATATGTATGTTGCCTGCTCTGCGGACTGTTCGCCGTAATGGCGGCCGGCAGCGCACAGGCGGATTGGCGTCTCTGGACACTAACGGAGACCAAACGCGTGCTCCGCGATGAGCCGCCCGGTACCGCCGCTTCCGTTAAACTTCAAGCCGCTCGAAATGAGTGGGAAAGCTTCCAGATTCTGCTGCGCTCAGACGTGCCCGTCAAGGCGGTCAACCTCGAGGCCGGAGACCTCACGGGGCCTGCCGGCATCATTCGGTGTGCTGAGGATGCTCGGCTCTACCGCCAGCATCAGCTTGAACTGACCGTCGGGACGTACCGAAACGATGCGTTCAAACCCGGCTGGTACCCCGACCCGCTGATTCCATTCCGCCATCCGCTGACGCGGAAGCCCTTGAGCCAGGCCGGGCTAAGGGCTGTGCCTTTCGACCTGCCTGCGGGCCAGACCCACGGATTCTGGGTGGACGTGTACGTCCCGGCCGATGCGCGTCCCGGCAAGTATCGCGGCACCTACCGCGTCACAGCCGAGGGCGGAAAGTCCGTCGAGATACCGGTAACGCTGACCGTATGGGACTTTGCCCTGCCGCGCATCTCAACGCTGAAGACCGCTCTCGGTTCACCCGCACGTCGAATGAGAAGCTACTACCGCGAGCGGGCCAGGGCCGGCAAGGAGAAAGGACCGTCGGACTGGCCGGCGGTCGAGACCCAGTGTGCCGAGATGCTCACACGCCATCGCATCAACGCCACGCCACCCCCCGGCAGCATTGTGCCGGTAGCCCAGCCGGATGGCTCGTACCGGATTCCTCCGGAGCAGATCCGCACGCTGAGAGAATTCGTCGACCGCTACCACGTCAACGCTATTATGGTTCCCAGGCCGACCGGCATCGTCAAGGACCCTGAACTCCAGCGCGAAAAGCTTCACGCCTGGCTGAAGAGTTGGAACCGTGCCGCCGCGGAGTTAAACCGCCCGTATGTGGTCTTCTACACCTATCTCAAAGACGAGCCGAACGACGAAGAGGCCTACAAGTATGTCCAAAAATGGGGCCGGGCCATCCGCGAGGCCAACTCGGTCGTCAAGGTACTCGTGGTCGAGCAAACATGGACACAAAACCAGGCCTGGGGCGACCTCTACGGAGCGATAGACATCTGGTGTCCGCTTTTTCCGCTATTCAAACCAGAAAGCGCCGCCCGACGGCAGGTGCTTGGCGAAACCATCTGGACCTACACCGCACTTTGCCAGCGCGATAAGACCCCCTGGTGGCACATTGATTATCCGCTGCTCAACTATCGCGTCCCGGCCTGGATTGCATACCGCTACCGCATTCGCGGCCTGCTCTACTGGGGCGGTATGTCGTACTGGCGACAGGTCGAGGACCCCTGGGCAGACCCGTGGACGTATGGCCGACCGGCTCGGGTCTATAACGGCGAGGGAACGCTCGTCTATCCCGGCCGCGCGGTGGGCTGTGACGGAATTGCCCCCAGCCTGCGTCTGAAGGCCCTGCGAGACTCCGTCGAGGACTATGAGTACCTGGCCATCCTCGAACGTTTGGGACTTGCCGCCCAAGCCGAGAAAGTCCTCCTGCCGCTGGCGGACTCCTGGTTCCAGTGGGAAGCGGACCCCACGGCTTACCAAAAGGCTCGGGCCAAATTGGCCAGGATGATTGTCGCCGCCGGGAAATAGGGAGCCTGTCCCTCTCTCAGCAACTCGAAAAAAAGCAATACACGATTCCCGCATCGAGCATCCAGCATCGAGTATCGAGTATCGAGTATCGAGAATCGAGAATCAAGCATCGAGATTCTCACATCCCCGACACATAATAGCCCATCGGCTCGACCTCTCTGCCGTCGAGCAGGCGGTAGGTTTTGTCGCCGAAGTTGACAGTAATCGTAATGCCGTTCGCGAACGTCGTTCGCTGAACATTCCTGTCCGCCGTAAGGAAGCGATGGTCGGTCATCTCGGCGCAAGCCACGGCGCGGGCCACGGGGCATACGTTCTTATAGCTCTGAACGAAGCGGGCCTCGTTCTGCTTCCATATCCGGCGGTTGAACATGAACATCGGCGGCGTGCCGTAGAGAACGTTGAAAAGGTCCCGCTTGTCCCACAACGCAGGCAGCTTATTATTATAATCACCCCAGTACCACTGTGCCACGACGCAGTCGTGATAAACCAGCTCCCAGAGCGGCAGTCGGTACTTATGGCCTACCTGAAACTTGGCCACTCGCTCCGGAACCTCGTCCCATACCTTTATCATATTTCGCCCGGCTTCGGGCACCCGATATGGCCCGAGACTCAGCATCCCCTCGAAGTAGTGAACATACGGCACAGCCGCATCGTGTCCCGTCTCGGTGCCCGTAACCAGTTTCATCTCCTCGGACATAAAACGCAGCAGTTCCATCTTCCAGTGCCGGCTCTCGCTGCGGGTCATCGGATGGTCGCCGTGGTAGCATTCGCGCCACGGCGAGGCTGTCGTCGTATCAATGAAGCGACAGCGATAAGGATGGCTCTTCAGTTCGCCGGGCACCCGCTGCCGGGCAAACTTCAGCGCCTGCTTGTCGCACAGCACACCACAGGGATACATCTCGCCGTCCTTTCCTTTAACGCGCCATCCCTTGCGCCAGTTACCGTTTTTATCGAGCATAATGTCCTTTGGCCAGCCCGCCTGGGTCCAGTCGGGATGCACTCGGCGAAGCTTTTGTTTCACTATCTCCGGGTCCATCAGGTCCTGGTAGATGTCGTAGCGGCTCGTCAGGACGCCCTCCATCTCGTTCATCGCCTTGATGACCGCCGCCGGCCTGCGGTGGCTCCACAGAATCCGCTCGATGCCGAGCAATTTCATCTCCCGAACTATGGCAAGGCCGTCCCTCTCCCAGCACCAGACGTTCACCGCCCCGATAAGCAAATCCACGTTTGCGTTTTCTTTGCGTTTTTGCTTTAGTGTTTTGAGCAAACCTGCCTTTTTTGCATAAGAGCGATAGCGTTTGCAAATGGCGACGTGTCCCCCTTTGTCAAAGAATATGTAGCGAAGCCGACGCGTATAGCCAAAGTATCCTTTCTGTGACTGCCACTGCGGCGCAACGCAGAGCTTGTCGTCTATTCGCTGTATGCGAATGGCAGCATCGTCGGGCGTCTCAATAATGGCCGTATGTCCTCGCTTGCCGTCCGTCACTCCCCAGAAAGCCATACATATCCCGTGCCCGCCGTAAGCAGAAAGCCACCGCGTCTTGATGCTTTTGTCCTCGACCGAGTACGAAATCCCTTCATTCATAGGCACCACCAAATAGGTGCCGCTGTCGGTTACAAACGGATGCGGAAAACCCAGTGACCATTTCAGGTTGCCCTCCGCTGAAAGCGTAAGGATAAACTCCGGATTGTCTCCGTCCAACTGAAGTTTCATTTGGACATCAATGCCCAATCCAGGTTGACGCCAGGTAATCTCGATACCATCTGCGACCTTTCGGCTTTGGCTCACTTCGCCTTTGGTCAGAGACTTCTGTCGCCAAATCTGCCCCGTGCGCTTGTCGGTTACCGACAGGGTTGCATCAGTGGTATCAAGCGTAACTGAGATCGCAGCATTGCTGATAGAGAGCTTCTCCGCCGCTGCCTCACAACAGCAGCACAACGACAGCGCAATGAACAACCCAGCACCAAAAGGGCTGTTCTTGAGGTCGCTTTTTTTAACCTTCGGCGAAGCCTTTTGGTGCTGGGCTTTTTGGCAAGTGCTTATCATTAAACGCCTTTTCGTTTTGAGGCACGTTCAGCTTACCTTTTCAAACGGCCTTTGCGGCGAACCTCGTTATACTTTTTAGCTTTTTCGATTACCGATTTAAGAGAAACAGCAGCTCCGCCTTTGGTTTTGGATTCATCTGCAGCGGACATAAATGCGAAAATCTCAATCGTTTCTTCCGCCGGCACAGGTGCTTTACCGGTCTTGAAAAATTTGACGATTTCATCCACAAGAGGCCCATAGCCGGCATATTTGCCGCTTTGGGCTATGCCTTTTGAGCCGAAGATTGTCGCGCCGTAGCCGGTCTTTCCTTTTCGCAGTCCCCGGAAAGTACCGATACGTCCGCCCTGCCAGGTGCCGACGACGAACTCGTAGTTCTTTGTCCGGACGCGCGTTACGGTTTGACAGCCGGTGCCCATTACCGTAAAGAGCATCTCGACGCCGTGGACGCCGTACCAGTAGAGGTCGGGGTGGTGCTCTTCGAGACTGCAGGGGCCGTAGGCGTCGCAGCCGAGCACATCGCCGACCTGCCCCTTTTCCCCGAGATCGATGACACCCGGCGTGAAGCGCAAAGAAGAGCTCGACCAGCACGGCACGTTATTTTTCCTGGCGAGCCGGAATATCTCAAGCACGTCCGCCAGACTGCCGGCCATTGGTTTGTCGATAAAGACGGGTTTTTTTGCCGCAATCACGGGCTTGACCTGCTCCAGATGAGGCCGACCATCAACGCTCTCCAGCAGTACCCCGTCAACCTTTTGGCAGAGTTCTTCGATGCTGTCAACAATTTCCACGCCGTACTTGTCCCGGAGTTCCCGGGTAAACTTTTCGACCCGGCTCACCGAAATATTAATATCGGGCGAACCGCCGGGATAGCCGGCAACAACCTTACAGCCATATTTCTTTTCGGCCTTATTAATAAGCCCGGTAAAGGCCGTAACATGTGAAGTGTCGAGGCCGATTATACCGAGACGAAAAACTTTTTCTTCGGCCTGGGTATTTAGCGACAGCGTAAGAAACACAGTTATTAAAACTATCAACACAATGGTCCGATTCATAATTACACCTCCATTAACATTTACATTCTTTCCGATGCCCCAGCCGTTTGTTTAGCCGTCGCCGGCACGGCGACGTAACACGAAAATGTCATTGCGGATGGGTGGCAGCCTCAAGCGCAGCTTGGGGATGGCCCGGCCCATACTGAGGAATCTTCATCAGTTCACCTTTTCGATAGCGGTCAAATCCAAACGTTAATAATTAAAGCTGTTAATAAAATGGATAAAAGCGCAAAAGATGCTAAATAACGCTGCAACTATGCCTAATATAGCTATGATCACCCCTCCCTCCTTGGTTCGACTCAAGGTTCTTCGTATTAAAGCTGCAATGCCTAATATAATGGATAGCGGAACCAAAATCACATAAAGGGCGTTGACAAGGGGACCAATCCCAAAGAGTTCACCCGTGTAAAATGCAAGGGGAATTGTAAGTATGCCAAAGATCAACGAGGCAATGGCGAGACGGCTCGTTTTTTTTCTGTAGTTTTCTTGAATCACAGCCTTGGAGGAGGTCTCGTCCACTTGTGCTTCGTTTAAGCTTTTATTGTTAGTATTTGGCTTGCCCATAAATAAAACCTTCTTTTCCTGCCTTGGTTATTATCTGAAATTTTGCTGCTTAGAGACAATTACACTAATGCATTATCCTATCGAATAGGTTTAGGATAGACCAATGGGTTAAGACTGAAGCAGATAAAGCAAGCACCAAAACAGATAGAATTTTCTTTATTATCCGTATCGTTTCATTCTTAGGACGCCAAAATTTCATGCCAATAATCCAGATGGCATCCAATGCCAAAATAGAAAAGAAACACAGAGGATTAAGAAACCCAACTGGCATATAACGATTGATTGGTTTGCCTAGCAATAATATTCCTCCACCATAGACTACAATTGCCACTATTCCGAGAAAAACAATCTCACAAGCGCGTTCAAAACGGTCTACCGGACTTTTCTGCTCATTATCCTGCATCGGCTATTGTCTGAAATTTTGCTGCTTTGCAGCATAGTTAAGAATTATAACTCAAGTTTTAGCTGCGGCTCACACCCGCCGGTCATACTGGGGAATCTTCATCAGTCCACCTTTTCGCAGCGCCGACTTATGCGCGATAATACCCGGCACGGTGTACGCCAGGGATTCATACACATCGATTGCAGGTCGGCGATTGTGAACTAAAGCGTCAATGAATTCGTGCGTCAGGAAGGTATGCGAGCCTTCGTGCCCGCTGTTATGACGCAGCGGCTCCGGCAGCATATCAGTTTTCCACCATTCCGGCTGCTTGTAACGCTCGAAGTTCGGCGCCTTGCGAACAAACCCGGCGTCGTCCTTCTCCATCCGCTCTCCCGAGCGGATGATGACCGCCCCCATACCATTCGGGTGGGCCGCATAAAAGCTCATCTTGTCGCCTATCCACTGCGCCCGCTCGCAGCCCCGGTGGGCGCCCTTCCACCAGATGTTGACCCGAAACGCATTACCGCGATTGGTTCTGAACATCGCCGAGGCGTTCCAGAAAGGATTGCCGTACACGTTGTCTTTGAGGATGGGACTGTCGTCTCCCCAGCCGTGACATACCGCTTCCGTCAGGCGCTCGCCGGTGACGCCGACCAGTTGGCTCGTGCAATGCGTCGGGTAATGCATCGGCGCTACACCATACCGCCACGTCCGTTTGCCGCCCCGGAAGTAGAGCGATTCCAGCCCGGCGTGCTGGTACTCTGCCTCGCAGTAGTACAAATCGCCGAACTTGCCCTGCCGGTATAACTTGCGGACCGAAATCGTGGGCTGCTGGTAGTAGCCGGTCTCGGCCATCATATAAGTCAGACCGTATTTCTTGACCGTTTCCAGCAGCAGCTCGGCCTGCTCGATTGTCCCCCACGCCGCGGGGACAGCCGAGACCACGTGCTTGCCGTTTTTCATCGCCTCCACGGTGTGCTGTACGTGGAGCGGGCCGTCGGTAAAGATGGCCACTGCGTCGATATCTTTGTCAAGCACCAGTTCCTCAAGCGAGTTGTAGGCCTTTTGACAATTGTACACCTTCATCAGCCGCTTGCGCCGGTCCTCACGCAGGTCACTAACGGCCTCGACGACACAGTCCGGGTGCTCGTGCCATTGAAAGGAGCATCCGAACCCTCCTCCCACGACCCCGATACGGACCTTCTTTGGCGCGGTGTTAACGGCTATCGCTGCTTGCCGCGCTAATACTGTTCCGGCAACGGCATAAGCGCTGCGCTTCAAAAAAGCACGCCGCGAATAATCTCTCGACTTATCACAGTTACTTTGGCCGATAACCTCTGATTTTGAAAGGGTTCCCTCGGCTGTCCTTTGAGCCATTTGCACACTCCTTCCTGATAGATGTAATCGAATAAGACTCTGACTTTTCTGTATCAGTCAAATTGGACAAGTTCTTTTATATAAATGTTGGCAAATTGAACGCGGTCTCCGTGATGTTGCAGCGCAATGGCCCCGCGTTTGGGTAGTCCCGGAAGCCGGGCCCGGCGAATCACCGTTTTCCCATTCACTACGACGGTGACACGCTCACCAATGGCCGTAATCTCGAAGCGGTTCCATTGACCGACCCGCTTGTCTGCATTCAGGATGGGCGTCGCCGCCTTTCGCACTTCCGCAGACATATTCTTGTCCGTGCGATATCCCCAGATTTCACCCGAGCCAACCGGCCAGTTCCAGATATTGATTTGGCTTTTCGAGCTGCCGCGCAGGAAAACACCACTGTCCCCCGCATCGAGCACAGCGACAGTCAATCCTTTGCCGTTCGAATCAACAGCCTGCGAGCCGTCCGGAAGAATGACCGGTACGTGCTCAGTTCTGGGTTCGGCCGGGAGACGCCAATCCACGATAAGAATAAAATTCCCGAACTCTTCTTGCGTCCACAAGTTTTTGTCCTTCGCTTCGCTTTTGCCGTCGTAATCCAGAACCCAATTTTTCGCGCGCCAATGCCCTTCATTTCCTGCAACCTGCTTCCAACCGCGAAGGTCCAGCCCATTGTACAGCGAGCGAAAACCCTGCTCTTCCTTCGCAATCACATCAGCAGGCGGATTGGAGCCGGGCAGCTCACGAATACGAATGTTGCGGAAATGAACCTCGCTTCCCTCGGCTTCGAGACAGATATATCCTTTTCGCGGATTCAAGAGGGAGCCCCGAGTAACAACTTTGCCATTGACCGCTAAAGCAACGGTCCCATCTCGGCTTTCCACACGATAGTGATTCCACTGACCGGCTGGTTTGCATCTCCATTCAC
Source organism: Phycisphaerae bacterium (assembly GCA_030602845.1). Classification (GTDB taxonomy): domain Bacteria; phylum Planctomycetota; class Phycisphaerae; order Sedimentisphaerales; family Anaerobacaceae; genus JAUVYQ01. The sequence continues at coordinate 8,323 of JAUVYZ010000044.1, forward strand.
TTGGCAGAGAGCGCATCCCGCCGCCCGGGTGGGGCTTGTCCGGTTTCATAGTCGCACCGTGAATGGCAAACACATCGCCATGACTGGTATAATTTTCGGTGTTACGCCCATCGAGAATTTGTACCTCGATGGAACGGGTGAACGGCTGCCCCACAGCGGTCAATGCATCCGAGTGAATGAATAGACCGGCGTTGCCCCGCTTTTTCATATGACGCCACTCCAGCTCCAGGATATAGTTTTCGTATTGTTTTTTGGTTCGCAGCACCCCAGTCGGAATTCCGCTGCAGATAATCATCCCATCCCGCACTGTCCACGTTTCCGGCGCGCAATTGACATTAACCCAGCCGTCAAGGTTCTTGCCATTGAATAGGGGCACAAACTCCGTGTCACCTCTATCAAGCGGCTTTATCATAATGTTTCGCAGCGTGATTGTCCCCTTGAGGTTCTGAAACCCGATATGTCCTTTGAGTGGGCGCTTTGCCAGAGCAGGGCCCTTCTGCTGCCTCGCTTTGGTTTCACGGGACAGGTCGGCGTCGATTATCTTCTCACCGTTGAGCACGACCGTCACCCGGCTGCCCCGGGTCGTAATCTCCCACGAGTTCCACTGCCCGACCGGCTTAACGACATCCTTGCCAGCGGCAATCTCGTCGTAAATCGACCCCGTCCGCTGCTCAGGCCGAGACCGCCCACCGTAATAAACCTCCGCATCTACAACCTGAATCTCCATCGCTGTATAGGCTGGGTCTCCTTCGGGGGGAAACCGCAATCCTATACCACCGTTACTGCCCCTGCTGATTTTGGAGTCAAGCTTCAATACGAAGTCACCATACTGCCGCGGCGAGATAATCCACGTGCGCTTATTCAACCCGTAGAGAACGCCGCCTTCAATCCTCCACGGTGTCCCCTTGACCTTCTGCGGCGTGCGCACATTTGACCAGTCGCTGACCTTCCAACCCTCCAGGCTGTCGCCGCCAAATAAAGGCGCAAACCCATCGTCAGCCGCTCGTAAAGCGGTCGCGTTACCTGTGAGCATCGCATATCCCACGATGCCAATTAGAAAGAAAATATAGACCTGTTTCATCGCAAAACCTCCTTATATAAATTGTTATTCAGTAATCCTCGCCGCCTGTTTGTGGCGTTACTATTCCATCCCGATTCCCCTTTGTCGAGCATCGAGCATCGAGCATCCACTTACCAATTACCAATCACCAATTACCAATCACCAAAATAGTGTGTTTCTTCATATCAGTTCCGTTTGGCCGGGGACAGCTACCGGCCGCATCGCCAAATCGCCAAACTCATGTCTTGGCGGACTGAGGTCCAGCTTCGACGCATTCATCACCCAGTCCCACTTCAGTGCCCGTCCGGTATACGCGCTCATTCGGCCCATAATCGACGTCAGCGTACTTTCGGCAATGCGTTTGCCTTCGTTGAGCCGCTTTCCCTGGCGAATGGCCGTAATCTGGTCGGCATGTTGCTTTATCACAGGGCTGGGACTCGGCCCATCATATTTGAACGGCTTGGCGCCTTCAACAATGAAATTGCCGGAGTCAATATATGCCTTACCCTTTGTCCCGACCACGCGCACGTCATGCCGATGGGTCACCTTGTCAATCTGAGCACCCATGTACTCAACGTGAACTCCATTGGGATACTCGTACTCAATCGCAAAATGGTCATAAACGTTGCCATACTCCGGAGCGGTTCGTACCTGCCGACCACCCAGCCCAATGCACTGGACCGGATGTGCATCCAGCGCCCAGTTCATCCGGTCTAAGTCATGGACGTGCATCTCTACGATAAAGTCACCGCTAAGCCAGGTCAGAAACAGCCACCGCCGAAGATGCCACTCCATATCAGACCAGCCCGGCTGCCGCTCTCGCGTCCCCCCCGAC
>JAUVYZ010000042.1 GCA_030602845.1 Phycisphaerae bacterium
GCCGAGCTGGTTTATTACGGCCTGTGGTTTTCCCAGTTGCGAGAGGCGCTTGACGCATTTGTCAATGTTACCCAGCGAAATGTTACCGGCGAAGTTAAAATGAAACTGTTCAAGGGACACTGTACGCCTGCCGGTGCAAAAAGCCCGAACAGTTTATACCGGACCGATTTGGCAAGCTTTAAGATGGGTGCCGAATATAACCCGACTGACGCAACCGGCTTTATACGTCTGTTTGGCTTACCCACAAAAGTCGCTGCTGTAGTCAACAAGAAAACAAAAAGTGTAAAGCAAAAACCGAAAAGTTGTAATTGAGAAGCTAAGACTTTTGGGTTTTTCGTTTTAAGTTTTCAGTTGCAAGGAGGCATCGTGGCAGTACCGGATTGGATTTGGTTTGTCTTTATCTTTGCGTTTGGTTGTTGTATAGGTAGCTTCCTGAACGTTGTTATCTATCGCTTACCCCGCGATAAATCTTTAATAACTCCGCCTTCTGCTTGTCCTGCATGTGGTAAGCACATTCGTTTTTATGACAATATACCGCTGGTTTCGTGGCTGCTTTTGGGCCGAAAGTGCAGGTATTGCAAAGCCCTGGTCTCGCCGCGTTATTTTGTTATTGAGCTTCTGACCGGCCTGCTTTTCCTCGGCCTTTTCATTTTGTATTTCCGTACCGATTTGCGTACCGGTACGCCGTCGTTTCTGCAGGGCGGCTGGTTTATTTATCTTCTTCACATTATTCTGTTAGCTGCTTTTATTGCCGCTTCAGCAATTGATTTGGAATTGTGGGTCATTCCGCTGTCTATCTGCTGGTTCGCTACTGCAGTGGGGCTGCTCGGCTCGGCCCTCGGCGGTTATATAATTGGCCCTGACAAGGTTAGCGGCCACGCACTTTTGCCCACTGCCTCGGCCGGAACCGCCTCCCTGGCTGCAGGGGCCGCGATAGGACTGGCCATATCCTGGGTGCTGCTGGCAACTGGTTTAATTAAAAGAAGTTACGAATCGGCCGATTCTCAAAACTCACCCGATAAGCCGGAAGAACTAACAGAGCAGCAGTTTAATCATCGCCTGGAGGTCTGCAGGGAAATCATCTTTTTACTGCCGATTATTATTTGCTCGGTGGCCGCTTACTGGATTAGCCGAAAAAGTTCTGTAATACAGTCTTTGGATTTTTCGCAACATCCTGTCATTGCAGGACTTCTGGGCAGTCTATGGGGCTATTTTGTGGGCTGTGGTATTGTCTGGGCCACCCGCATCCTTGGCACCCTGGCCTTTGGGAAGGAGGCAATGGGGCTCGGCGATGTGCATTTAATGGGTGCCGCAGGGGCCGTAATAGGCCCAATTTTCGTGGTTGTGGCATTTTTCATCGCACCATTTTTCGGCCTGGCCTGGGCCGGCTCCCAGATGTTTTTTAAAAAAACTCGACAAATTCCTTACGGTCCCTTCTTGTCTTTGGGTATACTTGCTGTTATGATTTTACACGACTGGATTTATTCATTGATTGTTGACTATTTACTGTTTACTATTTATTATTGATTCCGGATTCTGAGTTTTTTCAATATTTGATTTTCAATTGTCTAAGAAAGGAGATGTCAAATGCAGGATGCTATTCAAAATTTAAAATTCAAATGTCTTTTGCTACTTGGTCTTGTATCGATTTTTCTGCTTACCGGCTGCACCAATTGGAAGAAGAGATATGATGCCCTGAATGTGGAGCATCAGAATCTACTGGGCCGGTTCGAGTTCGAAAGGTCGGAAAAAGGCCGACTCGCTAACCGGATTTCGCAGGACCAGCTAACAATCCAGGAGCTCCAGAGACAGATTGCCGAACGTCAAAGTGCGGCCAAAGCCACCGGTTTCGAGGGCTACGAAGTTGACTTTGACCCTTCTGCCGGAACAATTACGGTAACGCTTCCGAATGCAATACTCTTTGACTCGGGCCAAGCGACGCTCAAGAAAAGAACCAGCACTGAGCTTAACCATATTCGGTCGGTATTACGGCAGAGGTATTCTAACAAACAGATAGATGTTGTCGGCCATACCGATTCAGACCCTATCAAAAAATCAAAGTGGAAGGACAACCTTGAACTTTCCGCTCAACGTGCCCTCAGCGTGGTTAGATACCTTATCGATCGCGGCATTGATGAAAAAAGGATCCGGGCAGTCGGCTGTGGAGCGGCCATACCCATCGCTTCAAATGCAACTGCCAGCGGCAAAGCAAGAAACCGCAGAGTTCAAATCGTTGTTTATATGAGGGGGACCGGCTGAACGCAATAAAGGCGTTTAGGGACCCCGCAAAATAGGAACCCTTGCAAATGTTGTGGTTCTTATCGTGCCGTCTTTGCTGATACAAACGGTGATAGCTCCGTCTCTGGCGGTATAGAATGACTTTGCCTTGTTTTGTTCCTTGTTTATCTGTTGCCTTTCGTATTGCCTCCGGCCGCAACTGCATATCAAAATATCCGCATCAAGGCTTTCGATGAACCCGGTCTCCAACGTTTTGGCTGAGCCGTGATGGGGAACAACGACGATGTCGGCTTTTAGATTGGAGAAAAACCGAAGAAGCTCTCTTTGTGCGAATTCTTCGATGTCGGAACATAAAAGTATTTTGGTGCCGGCAAATTCTATCAGGCAAACCCCTGATTTGTCATTATCCCCTAACTCATCATTTTCACAAACCTCACGAGTCGGCCAGAGGATTTTTATTTTTGCTCTACTGTCTAAATTTAGGTCTTTATCCAGGTGTTGTATTTTATGACCTTTTTCGAGTAGTCGTTCCTTGAGAAATTTGGCTGTGCCCCACTCATCTGTCTTGCTAAAAAAGGCAGCATTGGCATAAACATCTTTCTCGCTGATTTCGCAGTGCTCGACAATCTCAGGTATTCCATTGATATGGTCTATATCATTATGGCTTATGATAATGGCATCGATTTTATTTATTCCGCTGTAGTCCAAAAACGGTGCGACAATTCGTCTGCCGATATCATTTTTGTGCAGCGAGCCCGCATCAAACAAAATATTGGCCTTGCCCGGAAGCTGTGCCAGTATTGCCTGGCCATGGCCGACATCAAGGCACGTGATGATTAAATTGTCCCGATGTGTCCTTTGCCATTTTGTAACGCCTAAGAAAACGATTATTGCAAGAGCCGTCACCGTGCATATAGCTTTCTTTAGTAAAGGACGCCGAAAATAAGCAAAGCCGGCAAAAAGAATAAAGCAGTAATACAAAATTATTAGTGCAAGCGGCACGTGACCAATAAGTATTTCTGATATATCCAAACTTGCAATAAACTTTACAATCAAAATCAGCAAATCGGCCAATCCTGTTACTATTGCGCCCAATACAGCCGCTGCACTCGGCAGCAGGAAAGACAGAATTATTTTCAAGAACCCAAAAGTCAAAATGAAACCTACAAATGGAAAAGCGACCACTGTCCAGATACTTGTAAAGGGACTAATCGTGTAAAAGTGATACAGCAGGATGCCTGCACCGCCCAGCCAGGCTGTAAGGCCTGTGGAAAATAATCGCAATAAATACGGCCCCGGCCTCGAAATTATGCGGAAAAATGGTTTTGTCTTTGGAGCTTCCTTACCCCAGGGCAGACCCAGTATTTTTTCATATAGAAAGAGGTGGGTTCGCTCGCAAAAAAGTACAAGTCCAAGCACCGATGCAAACGACAACTGCCAGCCGGCCTCGAATAAATTCGTTGGTCTTATGAGTAAGAGTATTATTGCTGCTAATGACAGTGTATTGAGAGAATTGGAACGCCGTCGAAACAAAAATGATGCGCAGAAAACAAAAGCGATAATAGCGGCCCTTACGGTAGGTGCTCTCGGCGGGACAATCAACAAAAAGATACATATCGCAATTATGCAAATAATCGCACGGGCACGCTTCATTAACCCTGCCGTTTTGCATAACCACCAGATAATCCCCACTAAAATACCAAGATGCATTCCCGAAAGACTGATAAAGTGCAGCAGGCCCGTTTTGCGAAAGGCCATATAAGTTTCACTGTCGATATTCCTTCTATAGCCCAACAGCAGTGCCTCGAGCAGGCCTCGATTTGCCTCGTCCGGCGACAGGTTACCCACCAATGCTTGTGTGGCTGTTTGCCTCAACTTTCTTTTTATTTTTGTAAAAATACCTGCGGGGTTGCTTTTCAGCAGTTCAATGCCGTCTCGTGATTGTACAGAAGCTGCTATAAAAACATTTTTCCGCGCCAGATACCTCGCTGTATTGAATTGGCCCGGATTAGTGGGCTCTTTGAATCTGTCCAGCCAGCAGTATGCCTCTATGTAATCGCCCGCTTTCAAGTCCAGCACCGGTTCGTCAACCTGCACTCGTGCCGTCCCGCTTGCCTCTGCCCAGCCGTCAATAGTTTTTATCTTCTCCACCTTAAGGTAAAAACTGCTGGCAGGGTCAGTGAACTTAAACCTTGCAAATTGCCAGTCCCGATTTTCGTTAATATATGGGTCAGTAACAATTAGTCCACGAATCGTCGCCAGTTTGCGCTCGTTTTCTTTTACCGCTGAGCCCGCTGAAGCCGCTGAGTTCAATTTTAATTCTTTCTCTGCGTTCTCCGCGTTCTCTGCGGTTAATTCTTTTTTCCTGGCAACGAAATTGCGGATATCATCGGGCCTCGGCTGATAATAGCTTGTCAGCCGAATCGCACCAAGGCAGGCAAAGCAGGCCAGAGCCGTGTATGCGATTATATACGGAGGAAATTTTTGTTTTTGGTTTTGAATGATAAAAAATACAACCGCTGCTATTGTGCAAAGAGCAAGCAGTATCAGCCACAGCCAGACTGATAAGCCGAGTGTGCTTTGGAGCAGAATGCCCGCTATCAGACCTGCTGCGATAAAAACCAGCGGGCAGGTGCTTATGATTTGCTTATGAGAATTTGCGAGGCCCCCGGCGAGCTGCTTATCAATCAGAGCTAATTTCCGCTGTATGTCGTCCATGGCAAAACAGACTACAGACTCAAGAGCCAGGACTCAAGTGCAATTTTGCCACAGAGAACACGGAGATATTGATGGTGGGGCAAGCCCCACCCTACTGCTGGTTCCCCGCTTTCGCGGGGACAAGCTTTTCTTTCCCGGTTTACTTTTTCCATCCTGGTCCACGCACGATGCGGCCGGGTTTGGCACCGGTATGTTCGCCATCTTTGAGCACCTGTGTGCCGTTTACGAAGACGTGGAGCATACCTGTTGAATACTGATGCGGTTTTTCAAATGTCGCATGGTCGATAATTGTTTCAGGGTCGAAAATGACAATGTCTGCATAAAATCCTTTTTTAAGTTTTCCCCGCCGGTCAAGTTTGAGATTATCTGCCGGCAGTGAAGTCAACCGCCTGATGGCCTCGGCCAGGGTAATGAGCTTTTCCCGGCGAACGTATTTACCAAGAAGCCGGGCAAAGCTTCCGTATGCACGGGGATGTACATTTGATTTTAAGAAGACCCCCTCGGGGGCGAGAGAAGGTGCATCTGAACAAAAGCTGACCCAGGGGAGCTTAATCTGCCTTTTGACATTTTCTTCCGACATTAAAAAGTAGACCGTTTCAACGCGGCTGTAGTCTTCAATAATAAGGTCCATTGCAGTTTCTGCCGGTGATTTTCCTCTCATTTTAGCAACTTCTGCAAGAGTTTTTCCGGTAAGATGTTTGAGCCGTTTGTTTTTGAATCCTATTAGAAGAATATTTTCCGGCGTACCTGCTAACATATATAAATTTTCCCATTTGTCAGTAGGCGTAGTCATCTCGTTGAAAACCCGTTTCCTGATTTTCGGGTCTTTAAGCCGTTGTACCCATCCCCGGTGTCCACCCTCCCGGACCCAGGGCGGCATTGCGGCATCGAGACCTGTTGCGCCTGCGGTATAAGTGTACATATCCGCCGTAATTTTAAGACCTTCAGCCCGTGCCTTTTCAATCCTTTCAATCATAGCATCAAGTTTATGCCAGTTTGATTTACCGGCGACCTTCATGTGATACAGCTCGGCGGCAACATTTGCTTTTCGCGCAATTGTTATAAATTCATCCAACGCTTCAAGCAGACGATTGCCCTCGCTGCGGATGTGCGAAATATACATTCCACCATATTCGCCCGCCACTTCAGCAAGAGCTATTAACTCATCAGTACGAGCATAAATGCCGGGAGTATAAATCAGCGCGGAACTAACACCTACTGCTCCGGCTCGCATTGCCTGAGCTACTAATTTACGCATCTGCTCAAGTTCTTCACGAGTTGCCGGACGGTCCTGGTATCCAACAGCATAAGCACGAACATTCGTTGCGCCCACAAAAGAGGCAATGTTGGTCGATACTCCTTTTTTTACAAGATATTCGAGATATTCTGCAAGTGTAGTCCACTTTCCGTAATGAGGCCCCATTGACCATCCTTCGCCCATAACTTCAAGAGTTACTCCCTGCCGAATATCGCTTTGCGACCTTCCATCTTCTATAAGAGATTCATTTGCCCAGCTTAACATATTAATAAAACCCGGCGCAACTGCGAGACCTTGTGCATCGATTACCACATCCGCATCCGGCTGGAGCTGCCCGATGGCTGCGATATGACCATCTTTAATTCCGACGTCCGCAACGTATGATGCACTACCGGAACCGTCGTATATCTCTCCTGATGTTATTACTACATCATAAGTCTTCGGGCAGCCGAAAATGGCCACACTTACTATGAACAAAACTATACAGAAGAACAAAACAACTTTTCGCATAATATTCTCTTAATCTGATATTTCTTAGTTTACCTTTGCCCGGCCGAATCTCCAGATTTAACTTTTTGGTTCCCCGCCTACGCGGGGACAAGCTTTTCTTTACCGCCCACCCCGTTGGAAGTTTTGGGTTTTGACCTCTATTTTTTTGTTATGCGATTTCCAACGGAGTTCATGTATGGCCGAAGGACTTTTGGTACTGTTATTGAGCCGTCGGCGTTCTGGTAGAGTTCAAGAATGGGTATCAATATTCGAGGGCTTGCAATTACTGTATTGTTTAGAGTATGACAGAAAACATTTTTCTTTGTCGCAGGGTCTTTGTACCGAAGGTTCATTCGCCTTGCCTGAAAGTCGTAGAGTTTGCTCGCGCTGTGCGTTTCGCAGTAGTTGTTTCGCGAGGGCATCCAGGCCTCTATATCGAATTTTTTGGCCTGGCCTCTGCCCAGATCGCCGGTACAAACGTTGGCAACGCGGTAGGGCAACTCCAGTGCCTGCATTACAGCCTCGGCGTTGGCCAGAATCTCAGCGTGGAACTTGTTGCTTTCCTCGACACTGTTTTTACAGATAACCACCTGCTCGATCTTATCGAACTGATGGATTCTGTAAAGCCCATAGGTATCTTTGCCCGCCGCTCCTGCCTCACGTCTAAAGCAGCTTGATAATGCCACATATTTTAGCGGTAGCTCCTCAGCGTTTAATATCTCACCCATATGGTAAGCCGTCAATGGCACCTCGGCGGTCCCTGAGAGATTGAGCTGGTCTTTTTCCATTCGGTATGTTTGGTCCTCGGAGCCCGGGAAAAAACCGGTGCCTGTCATCGTCTCATCTTTCATAAGGACCGGCACCGAAAACGGGACATACCCTTTATCAACCATAAAGTCCATTGCGAACCGCAGAACAGCCCAGTGCAGTAGTGCCCCGTCACCCTTTAGGAAGTAGTTTCTCGTCCCCGCTAATTTCACGCCTCGTTCGATGTCAATAATGCCCAGAGCCAGACCCAATTGCACGTGGTCTTTCGGCTCGAAATCGAACTGCCTTACTTTGCCCTCTCTTCTTATTTCAACATTTTGCGTGTCGTCTTTGCCGAAAGGCACATCATCATCAGCGGGCTGCGGTACGAACAACACCAATTCATCAAATTCCGGCTGCAATGTTTTGATATTCGCATTAATTAAAATCTCTATCTCCTTTAATTCTAAAAGCCTGTTCAACTTTGCAGCTTTCTCAACTCCATCAAGCTTTGGAATTGATTTACCGATTTGATTCTTTTCGGTGGAAATATCCTGCAGTTGCTTTTTTGCGGTTCTCAGTCCAGAATCCACTTCAAGCAATCTATCGATGTCCACGTCAAAGCCCTTGGCTTTGGCTGCGTCTTTAAACTTCTGTGGATTCTCTCGTATTAGTTTGATATCAATCATGTTATTCTTCGTATCTTTTAATAATTACCACGTTATTCTGTCCGCCGAATCCGAAGGACTCGTTCATTGCGACATTGACCGGCATTTTTCTCGGCTCATTAGGTACGTAATCCAGGTCAAGCTCAGGGTCAGGGTCGTTTAGGTTCATTGTCGGCGGGACTATATTATCACGTATTGCCAGAACACAGGTAATCAATTCCGCGGCCCCGGCTGCGCCAATTAAATGTCCAAACATACTCTTGACACTGCTGGCAGGAATATTTTTCGCATCTTCTTTGAAAACCGCCTTGATTGCCTTGGTCTCTATCGAGTCGTTTTACGTAGTGCTTGTGCCGTGCGTGTTTATGTAATCTACTTGCCTTTCGCTAATGCCGGCATCGGCAAGTGCCGCAGTTATCGCCTGGATTGCACCTCTGCCTTGCTCGTGCATATCAGTAACTCTGAAAGCATCGGAACTGCTGCCGTAGCCGATGACTTCGGCCAAGATTTCCACGCCTCTCTTTTTGGCTGAATTCTGCGATTCGAGAATTAACATCGCTGCCCCTTCACCGAGGATGAAACCATCCCTGCCGGCTGAAAACGGCCTTGATGCTGTCTCGGGACTGTCGTTTCTTGTCGATAGGGCGGTAAGACGGTTAAAGCCCGTAAGACCCAAGGGGTGTATCATCGAATGGGCACCGCCTGCAATCATTACGTTCGCATTGCCCCTGCGGATTATCATCATTGCTTCACCGACGGCTTGAGTGCTCGCTGCACAGGCGGTCAGGCAGCTTCTTGTCGGCCCGCGTGCGCCCGTGAGCATTGCGATATGAGCAGCCGGCATATTCGGCTCCTGCTCAAGCTCACGCATCGGGCTCATTCCGCTGAGAGCCACCTCTGCCCATCGTCCCCAGTCCATTTCGCTTTTGTCCGTGTCCCAGGCTTCCACGATAGCGCCGAAGAATACATCATTGTCAACGGAGCCTTCGCCTGCACCCAGATAAATCCCTAATCTGCTGCGGTCTATTCCGTCGGCCGGCTTGTCGGTTTCGATATCAATCCCCGCCTGTTCGCAGGCCTGGACCACTGCGCCGATGGCAAACCCGGAGCCTCGATTGCTGTCTTTGTGCATCTCCGGATTCTTTGTATATTTTGCAAAGTCGTAATCTTTAACTTCGGCACTGAAGGTGGTAGGAAACGTCGAAGCGTCGAAAATGGTGGTTTTGGCCATTCCGCTCTTGCCCGCTAACATCGCTTTCCAGAGGGTCTCTACATCGTGGCCCAGAGGACAGACAATGCCCATTCCGGTTATTACCACGCGCTCAGCCATTTATTCGACCTTTAAAATTGTTTCTGTTTCTATCATTTCGAATAATGAATATCCAAACCGAATTTTGAATGTCGAAGTAAAACCGGTTAAGCTTCTTTATTTTCTTTTTTGGCGTTCATTATTCGATATTCGATATTCAATTAGGTATCTGCGACTTTAAGGTCCTTTCAACACTAAGGCCGCTGTTTGTCCGCCGTATGTATAACTGCAGCAGAGTATATGGCGGATTTTTTTCTGCTTTGGCTCTTTCACAATATTCAAATTGCAGCCATCGGGCTTTCTGTCGCAATTTTTTGCAGCCGGTATCTTACTCTCGGTCATTGCACAAACCGCAGCGACAACGTCAATAGCACCGCCTGCGGCGCCTGTGTTACTGAGCATACTTTTTGTCGGCCAGACTGCCGGCTTTGTTGCTGCTTCGCCAAGGGCCGCCTGGATTGCTTTTGCTTCAGCCAGGTCATCGGCAGGTATCCCCGTTCCGTGCGGAATAATCAGGTCCAAATCCTCCGGCTGAATCCGTGCATCCGCCATTGCTTTTTCTATTGCTATTTGTAAGCCATAACCGTCCGGCTCAAGACACTCATACGCCGGGTTGATATTATTGCTGTGCCCGACCCCGACCACTTCGGCATAAATTTTTGCGCCTCGCCTCTGGGCATTCTCCGAGTTTTCCAATACAACCATCCCGGCTCCTTCCCCGAAAACCGCGCCCCTGGCATCGGCGTCGAAAGGCCTGCACGCTGTAGTGGGACTGTTGTTGTTTTCGCTGGTAGTCCTTTTAAGCAGGCACTGGCGAATCATAACTATCGGATTGACCTTTGCTTCAGCGCCGCCGGCCAGGGCGTAGACAGCGTCGCCGCGGGCGATAATCTGCGTTGCTTCGCCTATCGCCAGATGCGCAGCCGCTTCAGCACATGTGATAGTGTTGCTCGGCCCCTGTATGTCGTGAATAATACCTATATGGCAGGCGAGCATATTGGGCAGATATTTCAGCAG
>JAUVYZ010000202.1 GCA_030602845.1 Phycisphaerae bacterium
GTGATTTCTTGAATCTTAATACAGACATCCGTTTCTCCCGGTGCCACGTAGAGTTCTACTTCCACCGCGTCACCATTGAAAAAGGCACTGCTGCCATACCAATCGCCGAGACTATCGGCGTCGAGAATCTGCTGAGCGCCGTCAGCCGGCGAAGTAATCCTTATGAAACTCTGCGCGCCCAGGTTGTAATCGTCAAAGTGCAGTCTGAGCCACGGGACACCGGACACCTGGACCGTTTCGCGGAAAAGCGAAGCGGTCTCAGCTTCAAGACCTTTCTGCACACCTGAATCCAGCAGGTAGGGCTGCCGGTGATGCGGAATTGGGGCCGACTGCGCCAGAAGAGGTACAGCCCCCCCACCAGCCAACACAACCACGGTCAGACTACTTATCAGTATTTTCTCAAACAATCGCATATCGTTTATCTCCTTAAATTTCGGTTGAAACTCATTATCAAATATCCTCTTTGCGTATCGTCTCTTTAATTACTGCAGCGAAACCAGCACCAGAATCAGACCTTTACCTTTTTCCAGCGATGTCATCGCCTTACCGATGATGGCGCCCAAGGCCCTGCTGTGCTCGGACACCTTCATCGCATGTCCGGGAACGCTCGAAGTGGTCAGCAGGTCGCCGGGTTGAATCGCACCCGTTGAGGCGTCCGCCCAGCAGTACACCCGGCCGGTCAGGGCCACGGGGTAAACGCCGTCGGCCGCAGAGCCTTTCTGGCCCATCATCATACCCGGCTTGACTCCGCCTGCGCCGCTGATGATACCGGCCACTTTGTTATCATAGGCCATCTTGCTTATCAGCAGTTTGCCGGGCCGCTTCGGGTCAATGCTTACCACCATTCCGGCTTTGACGGCATCTTTAACCCCGTCAATATCAAACTGCTCGGAAAGGTCGCTGCCGCCGGTAATTTGCAGTTCTTGAGTGATAATCCGCCCGTCACCGCTGTAGTCGGCATCGAGCGTGATAACTTGCGTACCGTCGGCTTGTCTGAGGGCAATGTAACCACCGGTGCCGGCATAATCGCCGTCAAGCTCGATGGTAATGGTGCCATCCACATCTTTCAAAATCAATTCTGCACCGGAGGTGCTGCTCTCCGCAGCAACGAGTCGGACCGTCTCATCTCCATCGGTGTCATACATCGAAATCCGCCCTGCCGACCCAAGGCCATCTGGTTGTAAGACCACCGCATCATTGCCGCTGGAGTCAACCACTTTCATATTCCCGACTACGTGCAGCTTTTCACCTGGAGTCGTTGTCCCGATGCCCAAGTGGCCGGATGAGTCAATTACAGCTCGTATTGCACCAGCCGTATAAAAATACATCTTATCAAATTCGTGGTCGTAACTAACAATCCCCCTATTTCGCACATTATCGGAAAACATTATGCCGGCCCATCCGTCAGTCGGTGTTATTATATTGATATATGCATTGCCGCTGGTTTCTATTGCCAGAGGGTCAGCAGAGGAGCTCGGATTACTGCCTCCACCGGCGCCGGTGTATAAATGCAACTTGGTCTCCGGACTTACTGTCCCGATGCCGACATTGCCGCCGCCTTCGGCGAGGATAACTCCTCCGCCGGAATTGCTGTTCAGTTTCAAGGTGGTCCCAATTGTTTGTGCGCTGCGCCAGTAGGTATCTATCGAGGCGTCGTCGATTTCCATCCAAGTTTGACCCATGAACGGCGGGGCGAGGCTGCGCGAAACCTTCAAGCCGGGGCCCGTAGCGTCGTGCGATCTCAACACCGACACGGTGCCGGAAGGGATTGAATACATATTATTCCCGGAGACCCTCCAGTCGTTATCGCCGCCTGCAGTCTCGGCATAAATCGCATAAGGCGTGGGTGTTACTTCCTGCCGCGGCAAAAGGGGAGTATATGCGTTGGGGTCCTCAAGCTCCCCCGGCCGAACACCAATCTCCAGCCACCGGGCATCGCCGGCGAAGACATCGCTGCCGAAATCCAAATCCACTGTAAAGTAGCCGTCGATGACGTCAAGCTCGTTTATATCGATCGTGTCTCCCACTTGAGTGCCCACGATGACGTTGGGGTCGTCGAAGAGCCTGAACTGAAAGTCGTACAGCCCGTCCGCCGCGCTGTTAGCGTCTATGAGCCGGCCCTGGTAGGTAAAGGCCGTACCCATTGGCGCTGCCTGGCTTACCTTGGCCGGCCAGACAACCAGGCACAAGGCCAGAACCAGAATTGTTAACATTTTTCTACTTTTCATCTTTGTACCCTTTCATAAAATTGTTAATATTTCCCGGCACACACCGTGCGTGCCGATACCTTTTTACTAAAGCTTCACGGAATTGAGATGATAAAATTGCATATCATATCTTCCTTTTGGAGCTTTGGGGAGCGACGAAGTATAATATATTCGAACACCTTCCATCCTGAAAGTCAAGAGAAAAATAGGACCAAATTGCAGTAGCCGGCGAACTCGGTGTCGCCCTCCCACATCACGCAATACGATTTCTTAACTGAAGGCCTTTCGCAGCAAAGCCAGGCTTTTCGGCAGGGCCGTACGATAGTCTTCGTTTCCTTCGAATTCCAGCGACACATAGCCCTGGTAGTTGTGTTTGCGCATAATCCCGGCGATGCGGCCGTAATCTAAATCGAGCGTGTACCAGATGCCCCCTCCATAGTAGGTTTTGGCCTGCATAAAGACGGCCTGCGCAGCGCACCGGTCCAGTTTATCATACGGCTCTTCCAGGAAATTGCCCGTGTCGAGCAGGACTTTTAGCCACGCTGAGTCGATGGCATTTATGATTTTCATCAGCCCTTCAGGAGTACGGGACAGCCCCCAGTGGTTTTCCAGCCCGAGTACCACCCCACACTCTTCAGCCTTCGGCAGGCATTTCTCAATACTGTCAATGACCCATTTGAACCCGTCGTCATCGGTGTATCCGGGCAGCGGCGGCTCGATGCCGCGATTTTTCATCAGCTCGTCGAAGCTCCTGGACGTGCCCCACCTTCCCGTGTTGATGCGTATTATAGGTATGCCCAGCCGGTACGCCAGCTCGATGCACTTGATAGTGTGGTCGATATTTCTCTGTCTTTTTTCTTTGTCCGGCGAGACGAAGCCCTGGTGAGTGGAAAACCCGCACAGGTCCATCCCGTTGATAAGCGCACGCCGTTTGAGACTTTGGAGGTAGTCGTTCGATTCCTTCTCCATTTGAATGTGGAGTATCTCGACGCCGTCGAAGCCCATCTCTGCCGCTTCATCGATGCACGTTTCAATCGGCAGCTTCAAACCCTTTTTGAAACGCCAGAACGAATACGTGGACACGGCAATGCGGTTAAGCCGGCGTGATTTTTGAGTTGAACCAAGCTTTCCCACAGCGGTTTGTTCGTTCGGTATACCGCTATATGAGCAGGAAGTCAGACCGAGGACCGATGCCGCCGCAGCCGTAGACCGCGCCAGAAAAGTTCTCCGCTTCATCGATTTCATAGCATTTCTCCTGTAAACACATCGTTCTTTCGCAATAAGACATGACTGATTGGCAGTATAACAAAATTATCACTTTTTGCCAACCATCACTGCCCCCACGCCGAGGAATCTATTAAAAACAGCATCGCTAAGCTATCTCAATTGTAAAATCTCGAAGATCCGGCACCTTTTGACGGAGTAAATCGTTAGTCGTAAATCGTCAATCGAAAATCGTAAATTACTCCGCCCCACACGCCGCCATTGGGATTCGCTCTTGGCCGGGATGCACTATCTTGTCGAAAAAGCCGTGAAGCTCCAGACTGTACCGGTGGTTGTCCCACCGGCATTGACCTCATCGATACGCCAGTAGTACTTAGTGACCATAGCCATTGTGCCGGGATCGAATGTTGTAGCAGTCTGGTTGCCACGGAACGTACCCGGACTGGTCGTGCCGAAGTACACATCGTGCGATGCGGCATTGGAACCGGCTGTCCAGCTCAAATCGGCATTTATACTGACCCACCTCGCCCCATCTGCTGGATTCGGATTGCTTGCCTGACCAGGTAGGGGAGTTTCGACCACCGTAATTCCCACAGCCGGCGAGGTCGTCGCCGCTCCATCGTTGTCCGTTGCCTTCGCAGTGAGACTGTAGCTGCCTGCCGGGTGGTTGTTCCAACTGCTTTTCCAGCCGTCGGTGCCATCATTATCCTCACCAATCTTGCTCCCGTCGGCAAAGAATTCCACCTTAACTATTGAACCGTCAATGTCCCACGCATTTGCCTCGATTTCAATCGTCTCGGAGGCACCGAACAGGGCCCCATCCTGCGGCTTCGTAATGGTCACATTCGGCGGCTGGTTCAATATGGGCAACTCCAACTCCCGTGCACTTAGCGGGACCGTAACCGTTGCGCTCGCAACAGCAACATTGCCGGAATCATCGGCCGCCTGATAAGTTATAGTGTAAACCCTGCCGCTGCCGCTTCCACTGCGTTCAGCCCTTAGATAGATAGACCCATCATCGCCTA
>JAUVYZ010000230.1 GCA_030602845.1 Phycisphaerae bacterium
GGCAGAAGAAGCGTCTTTTGTGATGTCGTCTTTTCGGCCAGGGGTCAGGGAAATAGACGTGAAAACAGTCTATGGAGTTGTCCGGTACAAAATCGGCTAAAAAGGCGGCGGCATCAGTGCGGATTATCCGCACGTTTTTCAGGTCCCATCGGCCGATGCGGTCAACGGCGCAGCGATAGTATTTGCGGGCGCGTTCGATGCCGAGGAAATTGACGTTGGGATATGCGATAGCCTCGTTCAGCAGGAAAGTGGCTTTTCCGGTGCCGATTTCGATGTGGACGGGACGTGGACGTCCGAAAATCCGGGCAAAATCTATTTTGCCGTCCAAGTCTTCGGGTCTTAGCGCGACCGCAGGATAGTCCTTTAAGTTTCGAGCCATCGGTTAAAACAGTATAAAATACACAAGACAGAGAAGATAGCAAGGATTCGGCGGTTGTATTATACCAGGAACAGCCGTTCAGACAAGATTTGAGGTTGCTTTTTGGCTTTATTGGGATTAAAGTACATACAGAGAGTATTCGATAAGAGGCAGTGAAGCGGCTTTTTGGCCGGCGTTATCTATTATCGGAGCATTGTTCTGGGAGCGTTGGTATCAGGTATTTTTCTCCCTTAAATCAGGGATATCCCGATAACAAATATGATTCAGCGAATGTATAATGGAGTTGCTGGAATCGCAGGATTAGAGCCGAAGCTTGGAGGCATTAGAAAGGGCTTCATTTTCCGATTTTTGGAGAATGAGCACCGAAGGGAATCTGAAAAATGATTCTGCAATTGTTTAGAGCACGGCGTAAGCAGATACTAATAGATATCAATACGCAAAGAGACTTTCTGTTAGCTGGGGGTAAGGCGTGTATAAGGAACCACAGGAGGGTCCTGGCACATATTCGCAGGATGATAGCGTGGGCGAGATATAGAAATATCCCGATAATCTCGATGTGTGAGGTTTACCCCGAGAATAACGGCGGCGCAGCCGACTACTGCATTGACGGGACGGTCGGACAAAAAAAGATACGGTACACGCTGCTTAGTAATCGTACGAGCTTCGCGGCAGACGGCAGCACCGATTTGCCGCGAGATATAATTCGGCGGTACAGGCAGATTATTCTTCATAAGCGCTGCGTTGACCCGTTTGATGAGCCCCGGATTGACAGACTGCTGACCGAGGTGCGGGCCAATGAGTTTATTCTGGTCGGTGCCAGCTGTGAAGGCGCTGTTATGGCGACGGCACTGGGACTGCTGCAGCGAAGCAAGAAGGTGAGCGTTGTAGTTGATGCGGTGGGCTCGCATAATAAAAGAGAGGCGAAGCTGGCACTTCGTAAGATGGAGGCGAAAGGAGCGAAGCTGATTGAGACCAGGAGGATTGCGGGGACATCACATCTGAAGCACGTTGGGATATGCGATTGCGAGAGGTGTCAGGGACGAGCGAAAAAAACACCGGTTAAAACCGCAGCCGAATACTAAAGCTCGTATCTCGTGAATCGTCGTTCGTACAAATCTGAAACTCGAATTTCGATATTCATTGTTTGACCGTATTTTGTTGTTCGGGCCTCACTGTCGGTATAATCCTGCTATTATCCCGCCGGAAGCTTTTAATCATTGACCCCGTTAGAGACCAATACCGTAAAGCTCGCCCCGTTAGAAATGTGCCCTTTTGTATTATAGTTACCATTTCCGGAATTTCTAACGGGGCGAGGATACTTACCGGCCGATGGAAAAGGTCTCTAACGGGGTTGACATATTCGGTTCAGCACAATATAAAGAAGCGAAAAGCATAAAGTTGCGGAATTCCATAAATTTTAGCTTAGAACTTCTAAAAAAATGAGGTTTTGGTCGTTGAAAGGACGAGATTGCCACGCGAAGCTGCGGTTCGCTCGCAATGACAGTCTTTTTGTTAGAGGCGCTTATAGCTTTAATCATATTCTGCGCAAAGCGGAGTTGTTGAATAAGAGGAAGGGACATGGGTAAACAGACGAGAAGAGAATTCCTTAAGCGGATGGTTTTTGCCGCGGCTTCGGGTGGGACGGTATCGAAATTGGTGGGTTGTGTTAGTGCAGGCAAAAGTCTGGCAGCAAAGAGGCCGCCCAACATTGTGTTTTTTTTAATTGATGACCTCGGCTGGAGGGACGTGGGCTGCTACGGCAGCAAGTATTATGAAACGCCGAACATTGATAAACTCGCCGGCGAGGGGACGGTCTTCACCGGCGCTTATGCCAACGCGCCGAACTGCGCTCCGACTCGGGCGTGTTTGATGTCGGGTGAGTACACGCCGCGACACGGGGTCTATACGGTCGGCAGTCCTGAGCGGGGAAAGGCGCATTTGCGAAAGCTGATACCGACAGCGAACAAGACGGATCTGGATACGAAGTTTGTGACGATTGCGGAGGCCTTGAAGGCAGGTGGGTACACATCTGCTTGTATAGGCAAGTGGCATCTGGGCAATAAGGAGCCGTTCCGGCCGGCGGACCGTGGATTTGACGTGGTGTACCGAAAAGACCGCGGGGCATATTTCAATAAAGAAGGCGAGTACCTGACGGACCGCCTGACCGATGAGGCAAGCAAGTTCATCGAGGCCAATAAGGATAAACCCTTTTTCCTGTACCTGTCCCACCATGCGGTGCATACGCCGATACAGGCGAAGAAGGAATTGATTGAAAAGTATAAGAAGAAAAAGGGTGATGATGTTCACAACAATCCGACGTACGCTGCGATGATTGAGAGCATGGATGAGAGTGTGGGGACGGTCTGTGACAAGCTTGATGAGCTGGGGCTGACGGAGAACACCGTTGTATTCTTTTTCTCCGATAACGGCGGATATGGTAATGCGACTTCGATGGCGCCTCTGCGCGGCTCGAAGGGGATGCTGTATGAGGGCGGTATCCGTGTGCCGATGATAGTGCGCTGGCCCCGCCCCTCGGAGGGGCTGGGCTGGCCGGGTAAGACAAGACCCGGCAGTGTCTGCGATGTGCCGGTGAGTGGGCTCGATTTCTATCCGACAATCCTGGAAATGACAGGCGCACCGAAGCCATCGGGACATATTCTCGACGGCGAGAGCATTGTCGGGCTGCTGAAAGGCGCAAGCAGTCTAAAACGTAAAGCTATCTTCTGGCACTTTCCTGCGTATCTTGAGCCGTACAATGAGCGGCAACGGCCGTGGCGTACAACGCCGGCGGGGGCGGTCCGGCAAGGGAATTGGAAACTGATTGAGTTTTTCGAGGACGGCAAAGTCGAACTGTACAACCTGAAGGACGACATCGGCGAGAAGAACGACCTGGCCAGGACGATGCCGGAGAAGACGAAGGAACTGCACCGGCTGCTTGTCGAGTGGCGCAAATCAGTGAACGCCCCAATTCCGACCGAAAGGAATCCGCGGTACGACCCCGATGCAAAACCAGCAAAGAAGCGTAAAGGCAAAGGGAAAAAGAAGCAAAAAACGTAAAACGAAAAAATGTAAAACTGTGGACTTCGGCAGTTTTTAGCTTCAAGGAGATTATTATGAACAGGCGTGATTTCATTAGAGATATAGGGCTTGGAGCGGCGTCGTTGGCGCTGCCGGGATGTGTGAGCAGTTCAAAGCTGTTTGGAAGAAAGGACAGGCCGAATATTCTGTGGATTCTGTCCGAGGACATCAGCCCTGACTTGAGCTGCTACGGCACGGAGGCGGTTCAGACCCCTAATCTTGACAGGCTGGCTCGTCAGGGCATTCGGTACACCAACGCCTTTACGACTTCTCCGGTCTGTTCGGCCAGCCGGTCAGCTATGATTACGGGTATGTACCAGACCTCGATAGACGTCCACCATCACCGCAGCCATCGCGATGACGGTTATACGCTACCGCAGCCGGTCCGGTTGATAACCGAGTACCTCCGTGAGCCGGGGTACTTCACGGCCAACGTTAAGACCGCAGCTCCGGGCGTGAGGGGCTCGGGCAAGACG
>JAUVYZ010000088.1 GCA_030602845.1 Phycisphaerae bacterium
TTAGTATATAGCCAGTTGAATACGTAAAGCATACATCTGTCGACTGGAGAGGCCTTAAACTCGCAGAGTCTATCATAAAGCTGCTCAGCTTGCCGGCCCTTAAGATCGTCAATAGAATGGATGCCGATATTCTGCATATCCCGGGCAATAGTTTTACCAACGCCGGGAATTTGTTCTGATTCTTGTAAGCTGGATGATTCCATAGAAAGGTGCCACAGATATTATTCACCAAATACAATTCACTAATCACTATTTACCAATCACGAATTATCTGCCTTCTTAGTTGTGGGCCCCCGATGTTAGCTGGTCTGTAATTATACCCTCTCTGTCAAAAACTGCAAGATTTAATCCTCACTAATCGAAATCAGTGTAAATCCGCGTATAATTTTTCATAGTGTTTTTTGTGCCTTTTCGCGGCGAAAAATTCTCAGTGACTGAATTTTCACTTATGATTCATCCCCTTATTTGCCCTAAAAAGGCAGTCATTTTCCATTTTAACCATTTATTATTGGAGAAAAGGCTTGCAAACATGGTAATACCCGATTAGAATGCAGAGTTTAAGTTTTATAATATAGAGTTTCTTGAAGTATATATTTCGTATCTGGCCAATTGTGAAGCGTGTCTCGAATGGAATGCGGGATACAGAGGACCAGGAAAGGATTTGCCTGAAAAATGTTAGCCAAGCAGAAAAAAGAGAAAATAATCGGTGATTTTGAGACGCACGAGGGGGATACCGGCTCGCCCGAAGTGCAGATTGCACTATTGACGACAAGGATTAATGAACTTACCGAGCATCTCAAGATTCATCGCAAAGACCACGCCTCGAGGCGAGGCCTGCTGAAAATGGTCGGGACCAGGTCGGCGCTGCTCAAGTATGTAAGCAGAAAAGACGTCAAGCGTTATCAAGAAATTATATCCCGGCTCGGCTTAAGAAAGTAGATGAGTCCAGCACTAAAAGAGCTTCGCTCAGCCGTTTTTAATGCTGGACGGATAGAGGAAAGTGTATGTTCGATGTATGTAGAGTGGAAAGACAAATTGGGGGCAGAACTTTATCAATCGAAACCGGCAAAATTGCCAAGCAAGCAGACGGAGCAGTTGTAGTTCAATACGGCGATACCATCGTTCTTGTGGCGGCGGTAACGGCGCCGCCAAGATTCGAGGATATTGATTTTTTCCCGCTGAGTGTTGAATATCGCGAGAAGCACAGTGCAGCGGGAAAATTTCCGGGCGGCTTTATTAAACGCGAGGGAAGGCCGAGCACTAAGGAAACCCTGACGGCAAGGCAGATTGACAGGCCGATTCGCCCCTTGTTTCCAGACGGTTACCTCCAGGAAGTGCAGATCACAGCGAATGTTTTAAGTGCGGACAAGGAAAATGACCCCGATATCCTGGCAATGATAGGTGCCAGTACGGCACTTACCATAAGCAGGATTCCCTTCTTAGGGCCGATTGGGGCCTGCAGATTGGGCAGGGTAAACGGGGAATTCGTAGTCAATCCCACGCATAAGCAGATTGCCGACGGAGACCTGAACCTGCTGCTCGGCGGCCGCAAAGAAGCGATAAATATGATTGAAGTCGGCGCTAAGCAACTGTCGGAAAAGGTTATCGCTGATGCTATCGCAACGGCACAAAAAACAGTCACTCAGGTTTGTGAAATGATAGAAGAGCTTCGAGAGAAGGTCGGCGTCGAAAAGGAAATCCCACTTGTGGAAGCCGACGACCAGCTCCTGTCAGAAATTCGTTCGCAGATATCAGATAAACTATACGAGCTCAAGCAAACGCCGGGCAAGCAGGAGCGTAACACGGCTATCGATGAACTACGTGAGCAGGTTATGACCCAATACTGTCCTGATGAGGACAGTCCGCAGTTGCAAAATGAGGCTGCTCCCAAATACAACAAGGCAATGGTCAAGCGAATCCTTGGAAAGATTGAGGGCGAGGTCGTTAAGAAATTGCTTTTAGAAGGTAAACGGGCCGACGGAAGAGGCTATAATGATATACGTCAAATTGCGTGCGAAGTAGGTATTTTACCCAGGACTCACGGCTCAGCATTATTTACGCGAGGCGAAACGCAGTCGCTGGTGAGCGTAACGCTTGGCACTATCAGGGATGCGCAGATTATAGACGGCTTATTGGATGAGTACACTCAAAACTTTACCCTGCATTACAATTTTCCGCCGTATTCTGTCGGCGAGGTCCGCCCGATGCGCGGGCCTGGCAGAAGAGAAATAGGGCACGGGGTTCTTGCAGAAAAGGCATTGGTACAGGTAAGACCGCCGGACGATGAATTCGCTTATACCATCAGGGTAATCTCGGATATTACAGAATCGAACGGCTCCAGCTCAATGGCTTCGGTCTGCGGCGGAATATTAGCTCTAATGGACGCAGGCGTTCCAATCACAAAACCCGTTGCCGGCATATCAATCGGTATGATTAGTGACGAAAGTGGCCGATACGAGCTGATTACCGATATACTTGGTGAAGAAGACCACTTCGGAGAAATGGATTTCAAAGTTGCCGGCACTGTTGACGGTATTACGGCGATACAACTGGATATAAAAGCTGAGGGTCTGGCACATAATATTATGGTCGAGGCATTGGAGCGGGCAAAAACGGCTCGGCTGGAGATTCTGAAGATTATGGCCCAGGCCATTAGCGAACCCAGGCCTGAATTAAGTAAGTATGCACCGAAGCTGATAAGTATCGAAATCGACCCTGAGTTTATCGGCAAAGTAATCGGTCCGGGCGGCAAGATGATTAAGAGTATTCAGGAGCAGACCGACACAACCATCGAAATCGAAGAGGATGGGACTATTTATATAAGCTGTGTCGGCGGCGACGGCCACCTCAAGGCAAAAGAGATTATTGAAGCAATGACGCAGCCGCCGGTAGTGGGGCGGATATATCCGCAATCCAGAGTGGTGTCTGTGAAAGACTTTGGAATATTTGTTGAAATCATACCGGGTGTTGAAGGCCTGTGCCATATTAGCGAACTAAGCGATGGTTTCGTAAAAAACGCCGGCGATGTTTGCAAAGTAGGCGATTTGATACCGGTAAAATTATTATTGATTGACGACCAGGACAGATTAAAACTTTCTCGCAAAGCTGCTCTTGCTGAGTTTAAAAAGAAGGCCGAACTGAAGCCGGTAGGTAAAAATAATAATACTGGTGGGGGTGGGCAGACCAAAAAAGATTAGCCGCAGAGGACACGAAGAACGCCGAGAAAACATTAAAATTAAAGTCAGCGAACTCGACGGTGAAAATAGGTGTTGAAGAATTAGGCAAGTTGACGGGTGAGCTTGCCCACGAGATTAAAAATCCCTTATCGACTATCAAAATTAATCTGAAGCTGATAGCCGAAGAGTTGGAGGGTGTAAATCGTGCCGGAGCCGACCAGGCGGGCCGGGAAGACAGCACCCGGAGGTTCACAAGGGCGCTGAGGAAAATAGCTGTTATACAAAAAGAAACGGACAGACTTGAGCAGATTCTCGACAGCTTTCTGTGCTATATTGGCAGGACCGAATTACAGCTGGCAAGTGTTGACATAAGCTTGCTTATCAGTGATATGATTGATTTTTATTCACCCCAGGCGCACAGCCATTCGATAATCATCCGACAACAATTGTATGACAGGCCCCTTGTTTGCAAGGCCGACGAAGGTATGCTAAAACAAGCAATATTGAATCTGTTTATTAACGCCCGGCAGGCTATGAGCGATGGGGGGGAGCTGCTAATCAGGACATACCGACGAAAGAAAGATGCGGTGATTCAAATTAGCGATACCGGCAGTGGTATCGCCCCTGACAAATTGCCGCACATTTTCGATGCTTATTATTCGTCTCGGCCGCAGGGCAGTGGGTTAGGCCTGCCGACGGCGAAGAAGATTGTAGAGGCACATAATGGTACAATAGCCGTTGACAGTGAGCCGGGCAAAGGAACATCATTTACTATAAGATTACCACTCCAGACGCAGTAAGGTGTCAATTTGATGAGTAGTGATACTGTAGTTTTGGTTGTTGACGACGAGCGTGACCACGCCGACGGAATTGCCGAGGCGCTTGAGAATTTGTACACAAAGCGCGCAAAGACAATTGCTGTTTACAGTGGCAAAGACGCTCTGGAAATCCTCCGCGAGCAAACAGTTGATGTTGTTGTTACCGATTTGAAATTGGGCGGTGATATTGACGGTCTGGCCATACTCGAAGAGGCCAAAAAGCATAATGGCAGGACGGAAGTGATTTTAATAACCGCTTATGCAACCATTGATACCTGTAAGGAAGCTATAAGGCGGGGGGCATACGATTATCTTGTCAAGCCGATTGATATTGGCCAGCTTCGTACACTCGTGGGCCAGGCGAGCCGAAAAGCTTCGTCTGCAATTCAGCGTGAGCAGCAGAAGCCCGCAACGGGCAAAGAGCGTTTCGAATTCGAGGGTGTGCGGGGCACAAACCCCGCAATGGAAGGAATATTCGAGGTGCTGCGGCGTGTGGCGCCGACCAATATATCCGTTTTGATTGAAGGCGAATCCGGGACAGGCAAGGAGCTGCTGGCAAGGGCGATTCACAACAATTCACAGCGCCGGGGCAAGCCATTCAGGCCGATAAATTGTGCTGGCCTGAGCGAAACTTTACTCGAGAGTGAATTGTTCGGCCACGTCAAAGGTGCCTTTACCGGCGCAACCGGCGACAGAAAGGGATTGTTCGAGGTAGCTGATAAAGGGACACTGCTCCTGGATGAAATCGGTGATATGGCGCCGAATTGTCAGGCCAAACTGCTGCGTGTCATCGAAGATGGTATCGTTATACCGGTGGGCTCCCATAAACCGACCGTAGTGGATGTCCGCATCATCAGCGCAACAAACCAGGATTTGACGGAGCTTATAGAACAGAAGCGATTCAGGCAGGATTTGTACTTTAGAATCAAGGGGGTGAACATTTCTGTGCCGGCCCTGCGCGACAGGGCGGAGGATATGCCGGCTCTTACGGAATATTTTCTCGAAGAAGCCACTGTGGAAATCGGCTCGGCGGTTACCGGCATAGCGGAAGCGGCGCAGACGGCCCTTACGAGCTATGACTGGCCTGGTAACATTCGCCAGCTTCGAAACTGTATCAGAACGATGGTTGTAATGTGCGACAGGGACAAGCTTGATTTGCAGGACATACCGCCTGAAATAGCACAGAGGCGGCAGTTGCTCCCCGGCAGCCGGGCGCCGGGAGATTTAGCGGGCGTGTCGCTGAATGAGCTGGAAAAACAGGCTATCATCGACACATTGGCGAAAACGAAAGGCAACCGCGAAAAAGCCGCAAAAATCCTCGGCATCGGCGAAAGAACACTATACCGCAAAATAAAAGAATACAACCTCTAAACGTGTTCCGATGTCCCCCCCTCGCCTCAATGCCTGTTAGCCCCCGGCACTGTCGGGGGTGCCTCGCCAACCCGCATGACAAAGCTTACTTGCTACAGCTTAGGGTGAGAGAGTTGTCGTTTAGTTGTTAATATTTGGTTGACGGAATTAGCTTTTATATGTATTGTATTTGCTGCGGGAATGTCGCATTTTATTTCCGGTAGACTAAATTGCTAACAAAAGTGTTTTGTACTATTATTTTAAGCATCATGGAAAATGAGATTATTACTGAAATGGCAAGGAGGTTATTCCAAGAATCTGTCTTGAAAAACTGGCAATTCTATGCTCTTGTAATTCTACTTAGTTTCGTTGGGTCAGTTATTGCTAGTTATGTATCTAGTTATGCTAGAAAGAGAGGTGAGCATTTAGCGACAAAAGCGGATCTTGACCAAATCATGTCTCAGGTTAAATCAACTACCGAACTCACAGAAAAGATCAGAAATGATATTGAACATCAGGTTTGGCACAAGCAACAGATAGAGACCATAAAGCGAGATAAACTTGAAGAATATCTTGTCAACATCTACTCTGCCAAAGAGAACCTAAGTTGCAAGATGAGAAATCAACTTCTAAACGGGAATGAACAAGAAGATGTGTATGCTAAAAACAAGGCTGACACGCTCCAAAGCTTGTATTTTCCGGAGTTGAAAGAAGAGCACTCAATATTCCTGAATCGACATGCAGATTTTGTTGAATGGTTGGCTAAAGGCTTAATGGAATTAGTAGATAAAAGGAATGCTGGTGAGCCAACACCAGTTATTAGCCGCGAGCATATGAGTGAATACTCTAATCTATTAAATGGAATGAATGCCGCAGTATTAGTCATTGAACAAAGGGCTGCTGACATCGCAGCGAATCTAAATAAAGCTTAACAAGAGGCATCAATGAATATCTTTAAGAAGATGTTTACAGCAAAGGAGGTCAAAAAGGTATTGGCGGCTTTGAACCTCCTAGAATCGCATTTCGATGACTGCATATTTTTGTTTGAAACAGTTAAGCAAAAAGCTGAGCAAATAACACTAAACGACCAGAATCGTGCGATTCATGCTATTAAGGTTTTGAAAGTTACCCCGCAAAATGTGGCGATTGTAAACATCATGGAAGCCGCATATGATTGTTTGCTGTCTGGAGACTATCACATTCGTAGAGGAGCATTGCTTGATTCAGGTGAGGAAATCAGGAGAATATCCCATATCGCTACGGAGATGCTTATTGCAGATGGATACATCAGCCATGAGGAAGCTGATAAATATAGAGCGGATGTATCAGAGGCAATAGCAGGGTCGGGGTAGATCTGTTAAATAGAATGGGTTTATCTTTATAAAATATCTAACAAGTCGCTGGAGAGGGACGGCCGGAAAGGCCGCTCCTCATCTTGTCGTTAGCCTATCTGGATATTAATAATGCGATGCAAGCTTTGCCAAGAAGATAAAATATTATGTCAGTCACACATTGTCCCTGAGTCTGCATACGGACCTATCTATGATGGTCAGCATCGTTTTTTTGAAGTAACCAATATGAAAGAGTATTTGCGCCCTCTGCAAAAGGGACTTCGTGAATCCCTCCTATGTGGAGATTGTGAGCAACATCTTAACAAATATGAGAGCTATTTTGCCAACACATGGTTCCAGAATAGCCTAATACCCACTCATGCATCTAATGAAATTACTACAATTGAGGGATTAGACTATCATCTCTTCAAGCTGTTTCATATGTCCATATTGTGGCGAGCGGGAATTGCATCACGCGAGGAATTCGCTAATGTAAACTTGGGCCAGCACGAAGAAGACCTTCGAAAATTAATCCTATATGATAAACCAGGTAATCCCAATCAATATGGCATTTTTGGGTACATCCTTGTGTTTCCTGGAAACTATCAAGTATGCCATTCCCTTCTTATCCAGCCTGTTGAAGTGGATTTTTATCATGTTACAGGCTTCCATATCATCTTCGGGGGTTGTGTTTGGCACTATTTTCTGGCAAACGACATAGACCTTAATCAATTCCCATTTGTACTGAAAGAAGATGGCATCTTGCACATGCTTAGAATTGAAGTAGATCAGTATGATCCAGTCATGGATTTAATGAAAGAGCGTCATAATCGTGGATGGAAACGTAAGGGCTAACCAATCGCTTCTGCGGACGCCCGGGGGAACGTGGCCGCTGAGTTCGGGCGTTCTGGTGAATTCTGACAGATTCTTCGCTATGCTCAAGATGGCCAAAAAAAGTGCTTTTTTGGTCGTTTTCTTCTTGACTTTTGTTCGAAATTTGGTATAATACTAATCGCCATAGAAATGACAGGTATATAGCGGAGAACCGCACGAATCGTCCCGCACCAAATAGGCTGCTGCCGCCGTGTCCCGTACGAATTGAGTGCGAACTCATGTCTAATTAGTGCGGGGTAATTTGGTGCTGGACACGCCAAACTTGTCCCCGAATGTCGTAGTCGGGGATCCAGATTAGTCATTCGTAAATAGTCTTGGAGCAAAACGGAAGTAGTCG
>JAUVYZ010000232.1 GCA_030602845.1 Phycisphaerae bacterium
CGGGTCCGCTCAAGAAAGCCGACCATCGCCCGTGCCGATAAAGCCGAACCAGAGACTGTTACCGCCGTCGAGCAGACCCCGGCAAAGACCGCAGAGTCGCTTTCGCAACAAGACCAGACACCGCAGCAGGAACCAGAACAATCAACCTCGTAGTGCGTCGTGCGTATTGAGTATTGCGTAAAAAACTAACTCCGCACGCAATACTCAATACGATATACGCAATACGAAATTAGGAGTTTTTAAGATGGCGGAAATTCCAGCTTCGATGGTGATGAAACTGCGAAAGATGACCGGACAGGGAATGATGGACTGCAAAAAGGCACTCCAGGAAGCAAATGGCGATATCGAGCAGGCTATGGGGATACTTAGAAAAAAGGGGCTTGCAACCTTAACAAAACGCGCTGAGCGAGAAACTTCGGAGGGGATAATTGTCAGCAAGGCAGGCGAGGACGACAAGACCGCTGCGATGGCAACGCTTTGCTGCGAGACCGATTTTGTAGCCAAGAGCGCTGATTTCGTGGCGGCGGCAGATGCGTTGGCCAACTTCGCATTGGCCTGCCCGGCAGATGAGGGGGCCGAGAACATTCTCGAAACGTCCGTTGACGGCACCAAATTCAATGACATTCTGACCGAAATAGTCAGCAAGACCGGCGAGAAAATACAGGTGGGTGACTTCGCAAAATATAAGCTCGACGGCCCCGGGCTTATAAGCGTGTACATTCACTTCAATAAAAAAGTAGGTACAATGCTTCAGATTGAGACCAGCGATGAAACGACAGCGGCGGCAGATGCGCTAAAGCAGACGGCGGCCGATATGGCAATGCACATTACCGCAACAAAGCCGCTGTCGCTGGATAAAGAGGGGATTAGCCCTGAGACAATCGAGCAGGAGAAGGCCATTTTCGCCGAGCAGGTCAAGAACAAGCCCGCAAACATCATAGACAGGATTGTGGAAGGCAAGATAAAAAAGTTTTTTGTCGAAAATTGTCTCCTCGAGCAGCGATTTGTCAAGGACGACAGCAAATCGGTTGCCCAGGTCCTCGCTGATGCCGCCAAACAAACCGGCGGCGAAGCAAAAATTAAAAGATTTGTCCGTTTCGAAGTCGGATAAGAAGCGTATCTCGTGAATCGTACCTCGACCGAGATATGAAGTACGAAATACGAGATACGAAGAAAATGGCAAAGAGCAAGTATAATCGCGTGTTATTGAAACTTTCGGGGGAAAGTTTTTGCAAACCCGGCGGATTCGGGATTGACGGCTCTGCGCTTGAGTCGATTGCCGAAAGGATAACAGAAATCTGCAAGCTCGGGCCACAGGTCGCAATCGTGGTTGGTGGAGGCAATTTCCTTAGAGGAGAGAATTTTTCGAAAATCTGCAAAATACCCAGAAACACGGCCGATTATATGGGGATGTTAGCCACTATTATCAACGCCTGTGCCCTGCAGGAGACGCTTGAGAAGCTCGGCCAGCCGACGAGAGTTCTTAGCGCAATCGAGGCCGCGGCGATATGCGAGCCGTTTATTCGCAGAAGGGCCCTTCGGCACCTCGAACAGGGAAGGGTTGCGATATTGGCCGGCGGAACCGGAAATCCCTTCTTCACCACAGATACCTGTGCGGCGTTGCGGGCTTCGGAACTCGATGCAGACCTGCTCATAAAGGCAACAAAGGTCGAGGGTGTCTACAGCGATGACCCCGAAAAAAATCCGGATGCAAAGCTGTTCGAGAAATTATCTTACGATGATGTGTTAAGGAAAAACCTTAGAGTAATGGACCATTCGGCAATAAGTCTTTGCCGGGACAATAATATTCCTATCATTGTTTTGAATATTTTCAAAAAGGGAAACATAGCAAAGGCCCTTTGCGGCGAGCAGGTCGGTTCGATAATTTGCTAAAGGAGGAAGATACAAAATTAAACGAATTCGCATAGAAATTCTTTGCCTGGTGTTAATCGTTGCGCCGGCCGGATACACGGAAAATGCTGCACTTGCCGGACCTCTTCAGGTACATCCTAAAAATCCCCGCTACTTTACAAACGGCTCCGGCAGAGTTGTTTATCTAACCGGCTCACACACCTGGAATAACTTAAAGGATATGGGAAAAACCGACCCACCTGCATCTTTTGACTTTAACGGTTATCTGGATTTCCTGCAGAAGTACAATCACAATTTCATACGACTCTGGACCTGGGAGTTGTCAAAATATACATATAAAGGCAGAGGAATGACCTATGCCCGGCCTTTTCCCTGGCAAAGAACCGGGCCGGGAAAAGCACTGGACGGAAAACCAAAGTTTGATTTAAAAAAGTTCAATCAGAAGTATTTCGACAGGTTGCGCTCAAGAGTTATAGCAGCCGGCAAACGCAGAATCTATGTTTCGATTATGTTTTTCGAGGGACACGGCCTCCACGCTTCACTTCCGCCCTGGTGTTGGGACGGACATCCGTTCAATGTCAAAAACAACGTCAACGGAATAAATGGAGACCTGGATGGCGACGGCAGAGGAATTGAAACGCATACTTTGAAGAACCCCGCTGTAACTGCCCTGCAGAAGGCCTATGTGAAAAAAGTAATCGATACGGTCAATGACCTGGACAATGTGCTCTTTGAGATAACCAACGAGAGCGGTGACTATTCGACGCAATGGCAGTATCAGATAATTGACTTTATTCACAAGTATGAAAAGACCAGGCCCAGGCAGCATCCTGTGGGTATGACCTTTCAGTTTCATCGGTCAAAAGAGTTTCGCGGCAGCAATGAAAACTTGTTCAAAAGCCCCGCGGATTGGATTTCTCCAAATCCCGTTGGCGGCTATCGGGACAATCCAACAGCAGCCGACGGAAGCAAGGTTATCATCTCTGATACCGACCATTTGTGGGGAATCGGGGGAAATCGGGCCTGGGTGTGGAAAAGTTTATGCCGCGGCTTGAACCCTATCTTTATGGACCCATACAGACAGGTTAAAAAAGACGCTAAAGACAAACAAAAAACTACCTGGACAGACCATCTCTCGGACAGCTCCACCTTGGATTTACGCTGGGAGCCGATTCGAAAAAATCTGGGATATACATTAAATTATGCGAACAGGATGAATCTGACAGCTATGGTCCCACGCAACGACCTGGCCTCGACAAAGTACTGCCTTGCAAATCCACCGGTCGAATACCTTGTCTATCTGCCTGATGGCGGCGAAGTAACCGTGGACCTGTCAGCAGATTCCGGCAAGCTCAATGTGGAATGGCTGAATCCTCGGAACGGCAAAACAACCACTTCGCCGGCCGCCAGGGGTGGAAAGGTTCGCAGCTTCAAGGCACCTTTCGAAGGAGATGCTGTCCTTTATATTATCTCAGCCTCAAAAACGAGTAAATGAAATCGCAGCTCGTGATGTGTCGAGCTTATAAAATAAAAAGAAAAAAATAAAATAGTCATAAAATGCAATACGATATACGCAATATGAAATGAGGCTACAGATGCCCGCTAAAGAAATACTCTCCGAGAGCAAATCTAAAATGAAAAAGGCGCTCGAAGTCCTGCACGATGAGTTAAAAACCGTTCGGACCGGAAGAGCTGCTACGGGGCTGATTGAGAACATAAAGGCCGATTATTACGGGACGCCTACGCCCTTGAAACAGATGGCGACCCTCGCAACGCCGCGGGTGGATACGATTGTGATTAAGCCGTTCGACCCCGCTTCGGTCAAAGAAATCGAAAAGGCAATCAAAAACAGCGACCTGAGCATTGCGCCGGTCGTGGACGGCAAACTAATCCGGCTCAACATTCCACCGCTCAGTGAGGAAAGAAGAAGGCAGCTCGTCGGCCAGGCCAAACAGATGGGCGAGCAGACGAAGGTTACTATTCGCAACATACGAAGAGACGCAAATAAG
>JAUVYZ010000115.1 GCA_030602845.1 Phycisphaerae bacterium
CCGGTAGCGCAGCTTTGACAAAGTCGGGATACTCAATCGCCCACTGCAGAACCTGCATCCCGCCTATCGAGCCCCCAATTACCGCCAGAAGCTTTTTAATCCCGAGCTTATCGAGCAGCAGCTTCTGGACCTTAACCATATCCCCGATAGTTATAATCGGAAAGTCCAGACCGTATGGCTTCTGTGTCGCCGGATTAATCGAGGATGGCCCCGTCGTCCCGCTGCAGCCGCCGAGAAAATTTGAGCAAATAACAAAATACTTGTTTGTGTCAATTCCTTTACTGGGCCCGACCATAACATCCCACCAGCCGGGCTTGCTGTCGTCAGGACTGTTTACGCCGGCAACGTGAGCATTACCGCTAAGAGCGTGGCAAATCAAAACAGCGTTGTCCTCGGTGCGGTTTTGCTCCCCGTACGTCTCGTAGGCCACATCAATCGGAGCTAATTTCTTGCCGCACTCCAGCTCCAGCGGCTTGTCCTGCTCGACTATATGTATCGTTTTTGTCTTGACGATACCAACCGAATTTTCACCAATCTCTACCATAGCAACAATTAAGTATACCCCAAAACTTTTCCCTGTAAAGCGCTTAGGCAAATTAAGCTTTCGCCCGGAGCTATCGGCCCGGCAGCGGACTAATTAGTTACGTTTTCTGTTCTAAAATCGTTAAAAAACCTTGACACTGCAGAATGCCATCCATAGATTATACTTCAAGTGGCTGCAATGCCAAAATAAAGGGACAAATTTAACCGCGTACCATTTAACGAAAGGAAGCAACAAAATGGCAAAGAAAAAGAAAGTTGCGAAGAAGAAAAAAGCCGCAAAGAGAAAAAGGGCCCCAAAACTCTGGACAAAAGCCGAAGTCAATCTGCTCAGAAAACTTTTCCCGACCAACCCCACTTCTAAAATAGCTGCGAAGCTCAGACGTAAAACCGATACTGTAAAAAAGAAGGCGTCCAGAATGGGACTTCGCAAGTCAAAGAGGTATATGAGGTCCCTCGGCAGGAAGTAAGTTATATAGAGCCGGTTCTTCAGAGGTTCCCAAACCTTATCTTCGTTCGCTTGCGGTGCGCAGAAAGAGCGACGATTCGTTCTCGACCCTCGATGCCACATGCTCGATGCCCGTCGAATATCGAGAATCGAGTAACGAGTATTGAGCTAAGTGCAAAGTCCTTGACATTTGCCTCTAATACAGTTACTTTTGTGCAAAGTTTCCACAATATTTTCGTATTTTTGCTATTAGGAGCTTAATTTTGAGGGTTCTTTCAGGCATACAGCCGTCCGGGCGACTTCATATAGGCAACTTTTTCGGCGCAATGCGCCAGCACCTCCAGCTCCAGGCCGAGCACGATTGCTTTTACTTCATCGCCGACTTTCACGCCTTTACCAGTAACCCCTCACCGGCTGATGTTGCTCAGCATACCCTTGACGTTACAATGGATTATATCGCCTTGGGCCTCGATACCGAAAAAACCGTCTTCTGGCGCCAATCCGATGTGCCCGAAGTTACCGAGCTCACCTGGCTCCTTTCCTGCGTAACCCCGATGGGCCTTTTGCAGCGCTGCACAAGCTACAAGGAAAAAGTCGCCCAGGGCATCAGTCCCAATCACGGCCTGTTCGCATACCCTGTCCTTCAGGCCGCCGACATCCTTATTTACAAAAGCGACCTTGTCCCCGTCGGCGCCGACCAGAAACAGCACATTGAGGTTACTCGTGATATCGCAGCCCGCTTCAACAACGCCTATGGCGAGGTCTTTACTTTACCTGCCGAGCACATCATCGAGCAGGTCGCTGTTGTCCCCGGCACCGATGGCCAAAAAATGAGCAAAAGCTATGGAAATACCATCGAGATATTCGAGCCCGAAGAAAGCGTCAGAAAAAAAATTATGCGTATCGTTACCGACTCCACGCCCGTTGAGGCCCCCAAAAACCCCGACAAATGCAACGTCTTTGCGTTTTTGAAGTTGGTCGCCTCCTCGGACGAGTTAGCCGGGTGGGAAAACAGATACCGAAATGGCGGTATGGGCTACAGCGAGGCCAAAAAACGTCTCGCTGAGCTGATGATAGATTATTTCAAGCCGTTCCGACAAAAAAGGACCGAGCTTGAAAATAATATCGACTATGTCAAAGAAGTCCTCGCCAGCGGTGCTAAGCGCGCAAAAGCCGTAGCCGCCAAAACACTCGCCCAGGCACGAAAGGCCGTAGGGCTGGGAGCTTAACCGTGGCGGATAAACTTGTTACAATTGCACAGTTCGCAAATTACATTGAAGCCGAGATGGCGAAACAGTTACTCGATGATTTTGGAATTAAATCGGTAGTAACCGGCCAGAATGTGGCGAATATATATTCCGGCCTGCCTGCCCTCGCCGATCTAAAGCTGCAAACTTTTGAAAGCCAGGCACAGAAAGCACGGGAAATTCTGGAATCCCAGGGAAAACAGGAGCAATGATTGGCCGATTATCGCGTAAATCTTGACATATTTGCAGGGCCTTTGGATTTGCTTTTGTATTTGGTCCGCAAGGATGAGGTCGACATTTACGACATTTCCATCGCCAAAATAACCGACCAGTACATCCGCTACATCGAAATGCTAAAGAGTCTTGACATTGATTTGGCCGGCAACTTTTTAGTAATGGCCGCAACGCTGATGCAGATAAAGTCCGCAATGCTCCTGCCGAAGGCAGAGCCTGAGTCAGCCCTCGGCGGAGCCGACGATTTAGCCGACCCCCGCGCAGAGCTTATCCGCCAGCTCCTCGAATACAAAAAGTTCAAAGATGCCGCTAATCTACTCAGCGGAGCCGCCGACAAACAGAAAGAACGTTTCCCGCGCCCCGACAGTATTATCGAACGGTTAAGACCCGACGCCGAACCTCAAATCGACATTGAACAGGTGGGCATCTGGGACCTGCTCGAGGCCTTTGACTCAATTATGAAGGCCACCGGCGCGGGTCTTGACATAAGTCACATCAAGGACGATACGCCCATTGATTTGTATCAGATAGAGATTTTGCACCGTCTGCAGACCGAAGGCCCGATGAGTTTCGAACGTATCTTCGAGTCCGGAGCTAACCGTGTCGTAATGATTGGATTGTTCCTGGCACTTTTGGAATTGGTTCGAGAAAGATTGATTTGGGCTAAACAGCCGGCATCTTCGTCTTCCATATACTTACGGCCCTTGACTGATGAACCTGCCGAACAGGCTGTCCACAAGGCCATCCTTGCCGTCGCCGAGACCGACAACCGGGACTCTTCTCGAACCGAGCACCAAAAACAGCCGCGCATTCCAATTGCCGAATTGTCACCAAAAAGCAAACCAGCCACAAAGACACAAAGAAAAAGTTAGCCGCGAAATGGTTCGACAGGCTCACCATCTCGAGTGAAATCGAGGGAAGGCACAAAAGAAAGATTACAATTAGACGCGGATTAACAGCGTACTACGTTATCAGGTGGCCTGATCCCCCGGTTTCCTGAGTGTCTTATTGGCTGATGTCCTGATCTGCTGATATCCTGATACCCTGGTTCTTGACATCTAACTATTAAGTGCGATAATGACGACCTTTAGAATTTCTATATGAAGGAAGCAAAAACGGTGTCGCACAAAATTGTATCCAGAAGGAAGCTTGGCGAGAACGTTTTTACCGCCGAAATCGAAGCCTCGCTTATTGCACAGGCAGGAAAGCCAGGCCAATTTGTCGTTATCAGCATAAATAGCGAATACAGCGAGCGAATTCCTCTGACAATCGCCGATGCCGACACCGAAAAGGGTACTATCCGCCTGATTTGGCAGCGCGTCGGCAAAACCACCGCCGAATTGGCTGATATGCAGCAAGGCGAGAAAATCGCCAACGTAGTCGGACCGTTGGGCAAACCAACCCGCATCGAAAATTTTGGCACCGTCGTTTGTGTTGGCGGCGGAATCGGCAACGCCCCATTACTGCCTATTACAAAGGCCCTGAAAAAAGCCGGCAACAAAATCATCAGCATACTCGGAGCACGAAACAAAGATTTGCTTATTCTCGAAGATGAATTCGACCGGATAAGTGACGAGCTGATAGTCACAACCGATGACGGTTCATACGGCCGAAAAGCCCTGGTAACCGGACCGCTAAAAGAACTCTGTCAACGCGACCAAAAGCCGGATCAGGCCTTTGTAATCGGCCCGGCAATAATGATGAAGTTCTGCTGCGAGGTTACAAGGCAATTTAACATTCCTACTCAGGTCTCGCTAAACACCATTATGGTTGACGCTACCGGTATGTGTGGTGGCTGCCGCGTCGAAATCGAAGGCAAACCCAAATTCGTCTGCGTTGACGGCCCGGAGTTTGACGGACATAAAGTAAACTTCGACTTGATGATGAAAAGATTGGATGCCTATAAAGACCAGGAAAAAAAGGCCTACGAACAGTATAAAAAACACAGATGCAAAATAGGCCTGGACAAATAGAATTTTGAATGCACCCGGCCTGGCAATTGTGATAAATACCGCCAGTAATGTTTAGGGACTCATTATCGTGACGGAAAAAGAAAGACAGCAGCTTCTCCAGCAGCTTCTAAAAAAGCAAAAAGCTGGCGAACTCAAACCCGCCGACAGATACAAAATCCCCCCTCAGGATATGCCCGAACAGGACCCCGTAAAAAGAAGAGGCAACGTCAACGAAGTGGCGACCGGCTATACCGAAACCCACGCCCGGCTGGAAGCTATGCGCTGTCTCCAGTGCAAAAAAGCCCCTTGTATCAAGGGCTGTCCGGTCCAGATAAGGATACAGGATTTTATAGCTCCCATTGTGGATGGGGACTTCAAGAAAGCGCTTGACATCATCAAAGAAAACTCACTCTTGCCTGCAGTCTGCGGCCGGGTTTGTCCCCAGGAAGTTCAGTGCCAGCAAACATGCACTGTCGGCCTGAAATTCAAGGACCCGACGAAAGCAGTTTCAATCGGCCGACTCGAAAGGTTCGTTGCTGACATCGACCAAAACAATAACGCCGTCCCGTCCGTAGCATCTGAGACGGGAACAAAAGTCGCGGTAATCGGCTCAGGCCCCGGAGGTATCGTCGCCGCAGCAGATACTAGAAGAGCTGGCCACGATGTCACTATATTCGAGGCCTTCCACAAACCCGGCGGTGTAATGGTTTACGGAATCCCCGAATTTCGGCTCCCTAAAGCCATTGTCCAGAAGGAAATCGATGTCCTTACCAAAATGGGCGTCAAAATCGTCTGCAACTTCATCGTCGGCAGAACAAGGACCATAGAGCAATTGATGAAAGAAGACGGCTTCGATGCGGTTTATATCGGCGTCGGAGCAGGCCTGCCCAGATTTATGGGTATCGAAGGTGAGTCCCTTGTCGGTGTATATAGTGCAAATGAATACCTCACGCGCGCAAATCTTATGAAGGCATACGACTTCGGCAAAGGTGCCGATACCCCAATCGCCCTCTCAAAAAAAGTCGCCGTCATTGGCGGCGGCAACGTCACTATGGACTCAGCCAGAACAGCCCTCAGACTCGGGGCCGAAAAAGTCTATCTGGTTTATCGCAGAACCGAAAAGGAAATGCCCGCTCGAATTGAGGAAGTCCACCACGCAAAGGAAGAAGGCATCGAATTTCACATATTGCAAAGTCCAAAGCGGATAATCGGCGACCAGAACAGCCACGTAACTGCTATCGAATGTCTAAAGTATCGCCTTGGTGAGCTGGACGAATCCGGCCGACGCAGGCCCATCCCCATAGAAGGCTCGGAATTCCAGCTCGATGTTGACACCGTAATTATAGCTATCGGCAATATTGCGAATCCGTTGATTCGCCAGACTACACCAGGCCTGCAGTTCAACAAGTGGGGCAATATCATCGTCGATGAAAACTGTAAAACCTCATTGCACGGCGTTTACGCAGGCGGGGACATCGTCCTCGGTGCCGCAACCGTAATCCTCGCAATGGGCCAGGGCCGAATCGCCGCCAAAGCCATAAACCAATACCTTGCGGAAAAGCTAACTCCGGAGTTTTAGTCGGATGTCTGTTGCCGTGTGTCGTTCGCGAAAATCTGAAAATCACGAAACAGGGAAAAACCAATATGTCACAAAAACTGCTCATAACCAATTGCAGATTGTTCGACGCCCCGGACGATAAACAAACCACATCCATTCTTATCGAAGATGGTACCATTACCCAACTCGGCCAAATCAATTCATCTGCCGGCTGCGACAATACACTCGACGCACAGGGTCGCATAATTGCCCCCGGCTTCATTGATGTTCATATTCAGGGAGCAGGCGGTGCCGACATACTTGATGCGACTCCTGAAGCCCTGAAGGCAATATCACGAACTTGTGCACGCTTTGGAACCACGAGCTTCCTCGCCACAACCGTATTTAAGCCAAACCGGGAAAATCAGCACCTCACCATCGCCGCCCAATACGTAAACCGCGACCTCGGCGGCGCAAATTTACTCGGCATTCATCTCGAAGGCCCATTTATCTCACTCGAAAAAAAGGGAATGGTCCTGCCCCAGTGTATATGCCCCCCATCCTTGAAGGTTCTCGATAAAGTTATGGATATCGCAAACGGCCGCCTCAAAATGATGACAATCGCACCCGAATTGCCCGACGGCCTGCAAATAATCCAACGCCTCGTTAACTCAAAGGTTATCGCTTCTTTCGGCCACTCCAACGCCACCTACGAACAAACCCTCGATGGCTTCAACGCCGGCATCTCACACGTAACACATTTATTCAACGCAATGCCATCAGTCCACCATCGCTCACCCGGCCCACTCATAGCCATCTTTCAGGCAAAACACATAACCGCCCAGCTTATCTGCGATGG
>JAUVYZ010000009.1 GCA_030602845.1 Phycisphaerae bacterium
TTGTCCTTTTCTGCAAGCCGCCCACCCTCAAGCCTGACGCGAAGCCGCGTGTGGTATTTAACACCTTTGTGCTTGTTGCCCTGACTTGCCTGCCCGGACATACTCAACGTATCGGGCCCGACAAACCCCAGCTCGAAATCAACCGGGCGATCCAGTCCGACATCGACGGTTATACTGTTCGGCTTGTTGGCTGTCAGTCGCACAATTATGGCCTGTCCGGGCACGCTGGCGAAAACTTCGCGTTTGTATGATATGCCGTCTTTTATGAATGTTGTGGTGGCTGTCCCTGTATCCAGGTCAAGCTGGCGTTTATAGGATTCACTCAACAAGGCTGTCGAAGACCCGAGAGTCACCGAAGCCGTCATCCCGCCGGGGCCGCCTACGTTGCCTACCACCACCGCAATAACGTTTCTGCCCGTCTTTAGATATTTGTTGATATCGAAGCTGTGCGGTTTTGACCAGTCTTTCGTCTTGCCCGCCTCTTTGCCATTAACATATATAGTCCCCTGGTCGTCGATGGCTCCCAAATTCAAAAGGCCCACTCCATCCTGCAGTTGCTCGGCTGTAAGCTCGAAGCTGCTGCGAAACACGATGCTTTTACCCGGCGCCACCGACACTTTGCCTTTGATAATCCTGCCCGACTTGACCACCAGCTCGGCCCAGCTCGAATCATCGAAATCCGGCTGTACGTACTTGCTGTTTGCAGGGTCATCCTCACCGCCCCGGCGCCAGTCGGCAAGAGCAATTGCAATTGCGTCCGTGCCGCCAGGCATGTGAATCCACAGGTTTCCGAGCGTCTGGTGGCTTCGCGGTGATATCCGAGGGGCCATAATCTCTCGTTGCATAATCCTCTGCGCATCGGAATACTTGCCCTCGAAAATGAGCTTTCGCGCCTCGGCGATATGCTTGTAGGCCCCGACACGGTCTTCCGGCACGGGCGGTCCAGCCCAGAGGGTGTCCTCATTGAGCTGAATCTGCTCGACAGTCGTGCCGCCGAATACCATAGCTCCGAGCCGCCCGTTGCCAACCGGTAGCGCTTCAGTCCATTTTTGCGCAGGCTGGCGATACCACAGTCTAAGGTCGGACCGTTTAGTCCCGGCCAAATTGCCGCCGTCGGATTTCCCTGCAAAGCCAACCGCACAGCTTACGGCAAAAAAGCCTAAAGCCAACAAGCAAAAAGTAAAAACTGTTGAATTCAAGGCTGCTCGACCTTTCGCTTTTCGCCCTTCTTTGTTCATTCGATTGCCTTTCATATTCGGTTCCTTCTGAGGTTATGTGTTTTTGTTATTTCGCAGTTGAGACGATGTAAGTTTGGTTTTTCTTTGTCTCGAACTCGACAACGTCTTCCTGCGGTTTTGTAGTTTTAACCGGCTTGCCGTTACTTGTTATCTGGACCGGTACGCTGGTGCGGATTCTGCACTTGTTACTCAGCAGCGAGCGGATATTGGCGGTGGTAAGTTCGCCATTGCTCCAGGTAATATCTACTTCGAATCCGCCGCGGGCGCGCAGCCCCTTGATATGTCCTCTCGGCCAGGCCTTGGGCAGGGCGGGCAGCAGGTGCACCTTGCCGGCGTGACTTTGCAGGAGCATCTCAGCAAGCCCGGCTGTGCCGCCGAGGTTGCCGTCAATCTGGAACGGCGGGTGGGCGTCAAACATATTGGGATACATCCGCTGCGGAGTCAGCAGACTGCTTAGCATTTTGTAGGCGTGGTCCCCGTCCTCAAACCGTGCCCAGAAATTGACCTTCCAGCCCATAGACCAGCCGGTGCCCCCGTCACCGCGAAATTCCAGCGACTTGCGGGCCGCGGCGAAAAGTTCAGGTGTGCCGCGGAGCGTAATTTCCTTGCCCGGGTGCAGGCCAAACAGGTGCGAGACATGTCTATGCTGGTTTTTCGGGTTGTCTTTGTCTTCGAGCCACTCCTGCAGCTGGCCGTACCGTCCGATCTGGTTCGGTGCGATACGGCTTTTCAGCTTAGTGAGCTGTTGGCGAAAGTCCTTATCCACACCCAGGACTTTGGCGGCCTCGATGCAGTTGGTCAGCAGGTCGCGGATAATCTGATGGTCCATCGTTGGTCCGGCGACAAGTCCGCCGTTTTCCGGTGAATTGGAAGGTGTGCTAATCAGCCAGCCGGTCTTAGGGTCCTCAATGAGGAAATCGGCGAAAAACTGCGCCGCTTCTTTCATCACGGGGTACGCCCGTTCTTTGAGAAACTTTTTATCGCCGCCGAACGCGTAATGCTCCCAGAGGTGCCGGCACAGCCACGCCCCGCCCGTCATCCATATCCCGTGGTTGGAATTATTGATGGGTGCCGTCCCCCGCCAGAGGTCGGTGTTGTGGTGCAATACCCATCCCCGGCAGCCGTAGTGTGCTTTGGCAGTCTTGCGACCGCTTTCGGCTACTTCCTGGATAAGATCGAATAAAGGTTCGTGACATTCACTGAGGTTGCATACTTCAGCCGGCCAGTAGTTCATCTCCGTGTTGATGTTGGTCGTCCACTTACTTTCCCAGGGCGGGCTAAGTTTGTCGTTCCAGATGCCCTGCAAATTGGCCGGCTGCGTACCCGGACGCGAGCTTGCGATTAAGAGGTAGCGACCGAACTGGAAGTATAACTCTACCAGTTGCGGGTCGTCCTGCCTGCTGAAGTTCTCGATACGCTTGTCGGTGGGCTGCTTCATTGCCTCGGTGGTGCCCAGGTCGAGCCCGACCCTGCGGAACAGCTCACGGTGGTCCGCCACATGCTCCTCGCGTAATACGTCGTAGCTTCTGCCGCCAAGCGATTTTATGGTATCAGTGCAGCGCTCCCTTGGATCAGCACCGACATCCTTGAAGTTCTTGAAGCTTGTAGCTGCTGCCAGAACCAGCGTTGCCGAATCAGCGTCTTTGACCTCCAGCCCGTCGTTGGTAACCTTAACTTTTCCGCTTTGCGTCTGCCAACCCAGCCGCGCCTCAAACTTCAGCACGCTCGGCACCCGGCCTTCCAATTGCCTGCCTGAGATACCCCGAAGTTGCCCTGTCAGTACCAAGCTTTTACTCTTGCCCACTAACAACGTCTGTGTATCCGGATGCGGACTGTCCATCGTCGCCGTGAAGGTCAACTGGCCCGGCTTATCGCTCGTCAATCGCACAACAATCACCTGGTCCGGAAAGCTGGAAAAGACCTCGCGAGTAAAAGTTACCTCGCCGATGCGGTAGCGAACTCTTGCCACCCCAGAATCAATGTCCAGTTCTCGGCGGTAATCGGTTGGCTTGTCGTGGCCTGGGAAATGCAAACGCAAATCGCCGAACGGCTGGTACTTTTCCTGCCGCAGCGGCACACTCATCATTTGCTTCATCGCCAGCTTTTCAGCTTCGCGCTGTTTGCCTTCGAACAGCAGCTTGCGAACGATAGGGAGGTATTCGACTGCCCCCTCGTGCTGGTATTCGTGCGGCTGGCCGGTCCACAACGTATCTTCGTTGAACTGCAGCCGTTCGTGTTCTGTGCCGCCGAAGACCATCGCTCCAAGCCGGCCGTTGCCCACCGCCAGCGCCTCGGTCCATTTTTGCGCGGGCTGACTGTACCATAATTGCAGACCGCTCCAATCTTCGGTGCTGTTGTCATTAGATTGCCAATTGCCCCTCGCACATCCCACGATGAGTATGCTGCCTGCAAACCACGCAACAAGCAGCGGGGCGATTGTTCTTCTTACTCGTCTACTCTTCATTTCCAGCTCCTATGAATACGTAATGCAACTTAATTTCTTTGACATTTTGTTACGCAGGTCTCTTCATACCGTAAATGAACGGAATTCTTCGATGAGCAATTTCGTATATTTGCCGGGCTTACCATCGCCAACGGACTTACCATCGAATCTGACCACGGGGACAATATCTTTAGTAGTTACCGCAATAAAAAGCTCATCCGAACGGCTCGCTTGCTGTGGCGTCAACGATTTTTCTATTACTTCTAATCCGATATTTTTGCCTGCCTCGAGCGCAAATTTGCACGTAATCGAAGGCAGAATATTAGCTGTAAGGGGAGCGGTTTGGAGCGCCCGTCCGAAAATTGCACAAAACGCTGAGCCGGCACCTTCGGTTATCAAGCCGGCCTCATCGACAAGTATTGCCTCGGCACAACCCTTTTGGGCCGCATCCTGCCGGGCAAGAACATTGGCTAACAGATTTAGCGACTTTATGTCGCATCTTTTCCATCGCCGGTCAGGATGGGTCGATACCGCGATGCCTTTGTTTTTTTCTTCTGCGTCGTCGGGCACCTCCGTAATGGTCAGAAAAAAGTTGGGCTTTAAGTCGGCATCCCAGATATGGTCTCGCGGTGCCGAACCGCGGGTAACGTGAAAATATATCCTGGCGTTGGAAATACCCGCAGCGTCAAAGGCCTTTCGGACCCGTGAACGAATCCGGTCGATGTCCACACCGGTTATTTCAATCGCAGCAAGACTGTTGGCAAATCTTTGCAGGTGTTCTTCAAGTGCAAAAATTTTGCCGTCGTAGCTGCGCACTACCTCATAAACCCCGTCACCGAAGTAGATTCCGCGGTCAAAATAAACCGGCTCAAGCTCCTCTACCGGCACGATTTTGTCCTGTATCATAGCTATCTGCATAAAATCGCTCCCGAAGACGCTGTCAGCCCAAATTTTAACTTCATATTCAACAACAGGACACAAAAATATCTGATAATTTACTTTACAAAAAAACATTGGCTGCATAGAATACCCCACCTGTTCGGATTTTCGAGTATAAAAGCTGGGAGTTCTTGGAATGTATGCGGTAATTGAACAAGGCGGAAAGCAATATAAAGTCGCCCAGGGCGATTGTCTAAATATTGAGCTGACCGATGTCTCCCCCGATGCCACGACCATCGAGCTGGGCAAAGTTTTATTGGTGAGTGATGGCGAAAAAATAAAAATCGGCACGCCGTATCTTAAGGGCGCAAAGGTCGTTGTCTCATTTAAGACCACCGCTGAAGATGCTGTTGTTAAAGGCAAAAAACTCTATCCGATGCACTTTCGCAAGCGCAAACACAGCAGGAGGCGCATTGGCCACCGCCAGAAGTATCTGCAGGTAACAATCG
The DNA here is from genome assembly GCA_030602845.1 of Phycisphaerae bacterium. Classification (GTDB taxonomy): domain Bacteria; phylum Planctomycetota; class Phycisphaerae; order Sedimentisphaerales; family Anaerobacaceae; genus JAUVYQ01. Next base: position 5,070 of record JAUVYZ010000009.1, read on the forward strand.
ACAAAATAGAGGCTTAGACCTTAAGCCCCGGGGGTTTATGTTCCTTTATGATTTTTCCGGCTCGGTCCCGCCAGGTGGCTGCGCCGTTTTCAACAAAATAGTCGAACGACTTATCATCAACCAGTTGCCCTAATAGAGTTTTACGGTCGGCGGGATTTGGCACGTCTTCGATAATCCGTTTTCGAAACATTTCCAGCTCAGCCACAAACTCGCCATGTTTGTCGGTGAAGGTCTGCTCCAGCTTCTTTCTTATATGACCGGCATAGGCCGGGCAATGACCTTCAGTGCCGACGGCTATCTGCAGGTCGCCGCGCTTCACAACCGCCGGCACAAAAAAATCACAAAGCTCCGGCTCATCGACGACATTACATAAAATTTCCAGCTCCTGACAATCCTTGTATATCCGTCTGTTGAGTTGCCGGTTATTCGTCGCAGCTATAGCAAGCACCGCACCCGTCAGATGTTCTTTGGAATACCTGGACTTTATCAATTTAGCGTTTGCGCCCTGATTTTGAATTGTCAGCATATCATCGATATGCTCGGCTACTACCACCAGCCGGGCTCCCGCTGCCAACAGCGCCTGTGCCTTTCGCAGGGCCACAGCCCCCGCACCTATCACAACCGCACGACGACCGCCCAGTTCCAGAAATATCGGATACTTAGCCATAGCAATATTATATTTATAGAGTTGCCCGATAGCAACATCGAAATTAAAACAAATGAGCAGTCAAAGTCCCGCAGCAGCAGCAACAATTAACGCTGGCTTTCCTATTCTATTTTAAGGGAAATTTTGGGTCTTTTCAATTCGCAAAATTCACTGATATAGTGTAAACTCAGGTAGTCCGTAAGTTCATAGTTCGTAGAAAAAGTAAAAGATATGAGTGAAGTGAAGAAATTACAGCCGCCTTTGGCCGAAGCAGATGTGCGTTCGTTGAAAGCAGGCGACCGGGTCTCTTTAACCGGCGTAATCTATACCGCACGGGACATCGCGCATAAGAGATTATGCGAGGCAATAGAAGCGGGCCGGGAATTACCTTTTCCGCTTGAAGGAGCGATTATTTACTTTTGTGGCCCTACGCCTGCCCGGCCCGGAAGGGTAATCGGCGCTGCCGGCCCCACTACCTCGTCAAGAATGGACGCTTTCAGCCCCAAACTAATTGCCAACGGCCTTAAAGCAATGCTCGGAAAAGGATATCGAGGCGCTGAAGTTAGAGACGCCCTGAAAAAATACGGTGCGGTCCATTTCTCTACTATCGGCGGAGCCGGTGCTCTGCTCTCCCGGTACATCGTCTCCGCAGAAGTAATTGCTTATGAAGATATGGGAGCCGAAGCTATAAGGAAACTGCAGGTAGTTGATTTCCCCGCTGTTGTTGCGTATGACTCTTATGGAAACAGTGTTTATAAATAAGGAGCCACGCAATTGAAAGTTGCTTTACTTGGCTTATTGCAATCCGGCAAGAGCACTATTCTGGCGAGCTTGAGCGGCAAGGCAATCCCTCCGATTGGCTCGACGGCGATTGAAGAAGCTATTGTGCCGGTCCCGGACGAACGGCTCGATTGGCTGACCGAACACTACAAGCCCAAAAAAACAACCTATGCAACAATCGACTGCCTTGATTTGCCGGGATTTAACTTCACCGATGAGCATGGCCGGGCTGCGGCAAGACGGCTGATTAACCAGATAAGGACCCTTGATATGTTTGTGCTGGTACTCCGGGCGTTTGAAAACCCAGCAGTACCGCCTTATCGAAACACTGTAAATCCAGACAGAGATTTGTCGGAGCTGCGGACCGAGCTGCTGCTTGCCGATTTAGAGCTTGTGGCCACACGCATAGAAAAACTCGAAAAGCAGGTGCATAAACCCACCAAGACCCAGGCACACGATAAGGCGGAATTGGCCCTGCAAAAAAAATTGCAGGATGCGATTGAATCGGAAAAGCCGATTAGCTCAGCTATCGAAACCGGCGCCGAACGCGAAATGATTAAGTCCCTCGGATTCCTGACCTTAAAGCCGATTGTGGTTGCAGTAAACGTTGGCGAGGACCAGCTAAACAAGAAATTTGATTTTACCGGTCGTGTTGACAGCACTGTGCCGGTCATTACAATTTGTGCCAAACTGGAATATGAGCTGGCACAATTGGACGCCGACAGCAGAGCGCTGTTTTGCGCTGATTTGGGTATCACCGAATCGGCAGCGAGTAAATTCGCCGGGAGCTGCCATTCCGCGCGCCGCGCAATTAGCTTTTTAACGGTTGTCTCGGATGAGCTGCGCGCCTGGCCCATAAAGCAGGGCGCTGTTGCGCTTGATGCGGCTGGCAAGGTGCATACCGACATTAAACGAGGTTTTATAAGAGCTGAAACTTTCGCCTTTGACGACCTCAAAGCCCTTGGCAGCGAAAAGGCCCTCAAAGCCGCAGGCAAAATTCGCCTCGAAGGAAAAGAATACGTCGTCCAGGACGGCGACATCATCCGTTTTAGATTTAACGTTTAAGATGATTAAGCCCGTTAGAAATTCTATAAGAGCAATGGTATGATACAAAAAAGAAAAATTTCTAACGGGACAACAAGGGAATAGTTATATGAGAGCCGTTGTATTGACTGGTATCAGGCAGATGGAGCTTACGGATGTGCCGGAGCCGGGTATAAAAGAAGATGGCGATGTTCTGCTCAGAATAGAAAAAGTAGGCATCTGCGGTTCCGATGTGCACTATTACGAAACCGGCAGAATCGGCGCACAAATTGTCGAGTATCCCTTCATAATAGGCCACGAATGCGCCGCAACGGTCGAAGCTGTTGGAAGTTCAGTTACCCACGTCAAAGCCGGCGACCAGGTGGTAGTGGACCCGGCTGCATCGTGCCATCAGTGCGAACAGTGCACCCAGGGCAGAGAGAACACCTGTCATAATGTCCGTTTTCTTGGCGCGCCCGGACAGGGCGGTGGTTGTTTATGTGAGTATCTTGTTATGCCGCAGGAGTGCTGTTTTCCAACTAATGGGGTGATTACACTTGAACAGGGAGCTTTGTGTGAACCCTTGTCCATAGCCGTATATGCTGTCAAAAGGGCCTGCTTACCAAAAGATGCAGACGTTGCGATTCTCGGTGCAGGGCCAATCGGCCTGAGCTGTCTGCTCAACGTCCACGCTGAAAATGCACGTGCTTGTTATATGACCGAGAAAATTGATGAGCGCATAAAAGGCGCAAAGCAGGGCGGTGCAACCTGGGCCGGCAATCCGAATAACCAGGATGTAGTCAAAGAAATTCTTCAGCAACAACCCGCCGGAATGGATGTCGTTTTTGAATGTGCCGGCCAGCAGGAAACAATCGACCAGGCCGTCGAGCTGCTCAAGCCGGGCGGAAAGTTCGTGCTTATTGGCAGTCCCCGCACGGAAAGAGTCTCTTTTGATATCGACAGGATACGCAGAAAAGAAATTACCATAACAAATATTAGAAGACAGAACAAATGCACGCAGGCCGCCATCGATTTAATAGCTTCAGGCAAAGTTAATGTTGATTTTATGATAACCCACAGGTTTAAATTCGAACAAACTCAGGATGCTTTTGATATGGTAGCCGGCTACCGCGATGGCGTAATCAAAGCAATAATTAGTGTGTGAACTTATGCAAAAATCAAATTCTTTGGAGATTAAACTGGATGAGCTGGCTTAATTTAGAAGGAAAAGTCGCAATCGTTACCGGAGGGGCCTCCGGCCTCGGCAAAGCTGTTTGTGAGGGATTAGCCGAAGTAGGAGCGAAAATTGTCCTCGCCGATATAGACAAGGAAGGCGCCAAACAGACCGCCGCTGAGTTAAAGGAGAAATTCGGCGGTGAGCATATTTCCATTGCGACCGATGTGACCAGCAAAGCAAGTGTTGACGCCCTGATACAGGCGACTCTCGATGCTTTTGGCAGCGTTAATATTATGGTCAACAACGCTGGTATAAATATCCCGCGGCTGCTCGTCGACCCGGCGGGCAAAGAGGAGCTGACTGAAGAGATTTGGGACAAGGTTGTCTCAGTCAATCAAAAAGGACTCTTCCTGTGCGCGCAGGCGGCAGCGCGGGTCATGATTAAGTCCGGCAGTGACGGTGTCATAATCAATATGGCTTCCGAGTCCGGCTCCGAAGGTTCAGAAGGCCAGAGTGTTTATGCCGCCACAAAGGCGGCCGTTTACAATCTTACTAGGTCCTGGGCAAAGGAGCTCGGCAAACACAATGTCCGTGTTGTCGGCGTCGCCCCGGGAATCCTGGAAGCAACCGCTCTGCGGTCTGAGGAATACGAACGTGCCCTGGCCTACACGCGAGGAATTACCCTCAAAGAGCTGCGTGAACGCTATAAGAAAGCTGCTATTCCTCTGGGAAGAAGTGGCAAGCTGAGCGAGGTTGCCAACACGGTATGCTTCCTGGCCTCCGACCGCAGCGCCTACATTCACGGCACCGTCATTAACGTTTCAGGCGGAAAGACCAGAGCCTGATTTATTTTTGGGCCAAAAACATCATTTTTTCCTTGAAAATCCTCCTTCTATAGTGTAATATCATATTAATATACAGAAATTACATAAACATAGTTAGGCGTGCATATACATTGGAGGTGAGACATGACAAAACTTCTGGAAAAGGCGTTTGAAGAAGCGTCAAAGCTACCAGAACTTGAACAAAATGTACTTGCTAAACGGTTATTGAATGAACTGACAGCGGAAAAAAAATGGGAAAAAGTATTCGCAAGTTCTGAAGATATTTTGAGTAGGCTTGCCAATGAGGCCATTGAAGAGCACAAGCAAGGAAGGACAAAACCGCTGGATATTGATAGCCTATGATTTCCCATACAACAGAGCGCTTTCGTAAATTATACGGTGAGGTTATGAAAATCAATTTTCAGGAGTGAAAAGATGTTAAAAATTCATAAACATGTAGTTCTGGACGAAAATCAAAAGCCTACCGCCATTCAAATACCGATTGAGGACTTTGAGCGTTTAGAAGAGATAATAGAAAATTATGGATTGGCAAAATTGATGGATGAGGTAAAAAATGATGAACGGCTTTCAATTGAAGATGCAAAAAATTATTATCAATCATTGAAATAGAGTGTGGAAAATCGAATATACAAAACGTTTTCTCAAAGAACTCTCTAAACTACCTAAAGATATACGGGCTAAAGCTGAAAAGATAGTTTTTGAAGAGCTATTATCTGCAAATCCATTTGATCTCGGCTATCTTGAACATATGACTGGCTATCCTGATAAATACAAAATCCGTATCGGAAGACACAGAATCGGTATTACGATAGATAAGACCAATAAGTTGTTAATTTGTCAACGGATTGTGCATCGTAAAGATATTTACAGAGTATTCCCATAATAATTAGATCACATAGCAACTCGCTGCACCTGGCCGCTCGCTCCTGTGTACTTGGTATTGCATATTGTCCTACGGTTTTTTTCTTGAAAGCCTTACTTTTTATAGTGTAATATCCTATGCGTGTTATGCGGCAAATCTCCTATGCGTGTTATACGACGAATCTGCCAGACGAAAATGATTATGCGGAAAACATATAATCAATAGTTAGGGGAGAGAGAGGAGGAAATGTGAAACGCGACAGGCACTATACAAGTTGGGCCGCCACGTTGGCAACGGCTGCGGAGCTTGCACGGAGATGTTACGACGCAACAATCACCTTTGGAAACACCCCCAAAGTGGATCTGCTTGCGGCAACAAAGGACGGGCCAGCATTCAAGGTTCAGGTCAAAGGGATCAGCTCGGAAAACGCACTGTGGATCCAGAAGAGCTTCTTCGATATGCCAACCCAACAGGACCTTTTTCTCTTCATCGTAGTGGTTCCTCGAGACATAGCAAAGCCTTTTCAGTTCTTTATTATGACCCATGAGGAGTCCAAGAAAGCTTATGCTTCACAGCGAACAGTCAAGCGGGACGGCTCACCATACAAGGAGGGGCACGAAGGACTGACTTGGGGAGTTGTCAAGATACACAAAGACCGATGGGATAAAATCCCTGGCGGCATGTCGGATGGAAAGCCATAACCAGCGTTTGGAGCACGACGCCGAAGACCGCACGGCTTAGGCGTTTCGTTACTCACCTTTCCAAGAACAAAGCTGGACGACACACTTCGCTTACTCGGCAATGGCAAGAAGTGATTTTTCCTTGTTTCCGGATGTCCTACACATTAAAATCCGATTTTATGAAAAAGGCAAGTATCGTTAGTATCGGCAATGAGCTTCTCAGCGGTCAGACAATAGACACTAATGTTTCCTGGCTAAGCGGGAAACTACTTTCAATCGGCATACCCGTTGTCAGCTCTTACACCGTCGGCGATGATACGGATTCAATTATACGGTCATTTAATCTGGCGAGTAGTGACGCCGACCTGATGCTGGCGACCGGTGGGCTGGGCCCGACTGATGATGATTTGACCCGCCAGGCATTCGCAAAATTCCTCGATGCCGAATTGCAATTGAAAGACGAGCTTCTGCAAAAGATAAAAGATTTTTTCACCAGTCGAAATTTGCAAATGCCGCAAAAGTGCACAATTCAGGCATATATGCCGGCCGGTGCGAAAGCACTTGCGAACAATATTGGTACAGCTCCCGGCATTATGGCCGAAGTAAAAGACAAATTACTTATCGCTTTGCCCGGCGTCCCATCGGAAATGAAGCAAATGTTCGAAGAGTCGGTTCTTCCAGAGCTAAAAGGATTCGTGACCGACCAGAATGTGGTAGTACGAAAACTAAAGTGCTTCGGAGCGGGTGAATCAAATATCGCCGAATTACTCGGAAATCTTTGCCGGCGGGGCAGAAATCCGCTAATCAACTGCACAGCTAAGCACGGCGTCATTACCCTCCACATTGTCACAACGGCAAAGGATAAAATCCAGGCACAGCAAATGGCCGAAAAAGACGAAAAATTATTGACAGATAAGCTTGGAGAGCTAATATACGGAACAGGCGACCGGACTTTGGCCGAAGTGGTGGATGAAAAGTTAGCTCAGCAGAAAAAGACAATCGCCGTAGCCGAATCCTGCACAGGCGGCTGCTTAGCCAGGCTGCTGACGGACATCCCCGGAGCAAGCAGATATTTCACGCACGGCTGGGTTACTTACAGCAACAGCGCTAAAACCAGCGAACTCGGTGTTCCGGCCGATTTGATTGAAAAGCACGGAGCCGTCAGCGACCGGGTCGCCCGGGCTATGGCTCAGTGTGCCAGAAAAAGGGCCGGAACCACTTTCGCAATCGGTATAACCGGCATAGCCGGCCCAACCGGCGGAAGCGAACAAAAACCCGTCGGCCTGGTGTATATTAGCGTAGATTCCGATAGCGGCTGTGAAACTAAACGCCTTATTCTTTCTCACGGTAGAGATTTCATCCGTCTTCGAGCGGCACAAACAGCCCTGAATATGCTCCGGTTAAAATTAGAGGGTTGACTAACCGCCTTAATAATGTTATAATCAGCTTTACTGGGGTTAGCAAAATACGGGGTAAATATGGCTAAAAAACGCAGACATTTAGGCGAAATACTTTACAAAGCCGGCCTGGTAGAAAAACAGGCGCTCATCAACGCGATTAAGGCTTCAAAAACCAATAACAAACGGCTCGGCCAGATATTGCTCGACCTCGGCCTGCTGGACGAAGAAACACTGACCAAGGCAATTGCAAAGCAATTTGGGTTAGAATACGTCAACTTAGCTCAAACCCCAATTCCGTCCGACGTAATAAAGCTTATCCCGGAAGACCTTATAAAAAGGCATAATATCCTGCCGCTCGGTATGAATAACGGCAGATTAAAAGTGATTATCAGCGACCCGTTAGACCTGGATACGATGGACGCGATTCGGTTTCGCCTGAATGCCGAACTGGACTGCTGTCTTGCGAACCCTTCGAAAATCCGCTCCTACATCAAAGACTCGTTCGATAAAGTAAAAAGGCAGGAAGATGACAGACTAAAACACAGTATTGATGCAACCGCCGCCGAGCTTGCCGAGGCCGGTCACGAGCTGCAGGCAGAAGCCCTTCGGGCAGAAGCTGCAGGCGGCGCCGACGACGGGCCCATCGTCAGGCTGGCAAATCTCATTATAGATAATGCCTGCTTTATGCGGGCCAGCGATATCCATATCGAGCCAATGGCCGATAGGGTACGCATAAGATACCGAGTTGATGGCGTCTGCCTGGAAAAAGACAACATTCCAAAGAATATGCAGGCACCGCTCACTACCCGCCTGAAAATTCTGTCCGGTATGGATATTGCCGAAAAGAGATTGCCGCAGGACGGCCGAATTAAACGCGTCGTTGGAGGACAGGACATCGATTTTCGTGTTTCGGCTCTGCCGGGTAATCACGGCGAAAGTATAGTGCTGCGAATTCTACGCCCCGATGCCGTCAACATCGGCATAGAAGCCCTGGGTTTTGAACAGGATGATTATGAACATTTTCAGCGGATAATCAAAAGGCCCAACGGAATCTTTTTGGTTACAGGCCCAACCGGCAGCGGTAAAACCACAACACTATATGCCGCTTTGCAGGAACTTAACACGCCGGACAAGAAAATTATTACCGCTGAGGACCCTGTGGAATATAACTTCGACGGAATGAACCAGGTTCAGGTCAAAGAAGATATCAAATTGACATTTGAAAGAATTCTCCGCGCAATGCTGCGACAGGCGCCTAATATTATACTCATCGGAGAAATTCGAGACGGCGTCGTCGCGGATATTGCAATTCAGGCAGCGCTCACCGGACACCTCGTCTTCAGCACCCTCCACACCAATGATGCCCCCAGTGCAATTACGCGTCTAATAGATATGGGTGTTAAGCCGTTCCTCGTAGCAAGCTCGATACAGGCCATTATGGCACAGAGACTCGTAAGAGTCATTTGCGAAAACTGCAAGGTGATTGATGAAAATCCGGACCCCTATGTTTTACGTTCGCTCGATGTTACTCAAGAAGATATCGAAGAACACCCACTCTCTAAGGGGACCGGCTGTGGCCAGTGCCAATATACCGGCTTCAAAGGCCGAATCGCCATATTTGAGATGGTAGAGCTAAACAGCGAAATAAGGGAGCTGGCTTTTGCAAAGGCGCCTACTAACGAATTGAGAAAGGCGGCGAAAGCATGCGGAATGAGAACTCTGAGGGAAAGTGGCAAGATTAAAGTATTCAGAGGAACAACGACGGCGGATGAAATCGTCAGGATAACCCAGACAGAAGGCGTGCTCGTGGATTAAACAAAATATAGTTATTAAGGATTCGCAAATGGCAACAGTTAATATGGACAGATTACTGCAGGCCTGCGTTGCACAAGGGGCCTCAGATATACACCTTGTTGTTGACCGCTCGCCGGTATTGAGGATAGACGGCCATCTCAGGTCCCTTGAAACGAAGGTTCTTGGGCCGGATGATACTGTCGCTTTAATGAAAAGCATCACACCTGAACGAAATCAACAGGAGCTTCAGGAAGAGGGTGGAACCGACTTTGGCTTTGCCTTCAGAGATGCAGGGAGGTTCCGCGTGTCCATCTTTAAACAAAAAGGTAATATCACGGTGGTCTTACGGCTTATCCCAACAAAAATTATGACCTTTGAGGAAATAGGTCTGCCCAAGATTTGCGCCGCTTTGTGCCGCAGGCCAAGAGGAATGTTTCTGGTTACAGGCCCAACCGGATGTGGAAAAACGACAACACTGGCCTGTATGGTAAACTATATTAACGAAAACTTTGACCGACATATTATAACCGTTGAAGAACCGATAGAATATTATCACACCCATAAAAAATCCATTATTAACCAGCGGGAAGTCGGCGTCGATGTCCCCAGTTTTGCCGAGGCGTTAAGACGAGTTTTAAGAATGGACCCTGACGTGATTTTAGTCGGCGAATTGCGAGACCTGGAAACAATCGAATCAGCCGTTAGAGCCGCTGAAACCGGCCATCTTGTCTTTAGCACAGTCCATACAACAAGCGCCGCTGGAACAATCACCAGAATGATTGATGTCTTTCCCGTAAACCAGCAGGAACAGATTCGCATTCAGTTAAGCAGCAACCTGATAGCGGTTCTCAGCCAGGCCCTTTGTCCTTTAGCTACCGGCAGCGGAAGAATGGCCGTCTATGAGTTTATGCTCGTAACACCAGCCATTTCAAATCTTATCAGGGAAAACAAGACCTACCGAATTGATTCGAGCATTCAAACAGGAAAAAAATTCGGTATGCAGCTTCTCGATGAGCACCTCTGGCAGCTCTATGAGACCGGCAAGATTACCTTTGAGGAAATGATCGACAAAGCCCACCAGCCGGCTGCTTTGCAGGACAAGGTCGCCGCCAGACTAAAAGCCGCCACAAAGGTAAAGAGGGTAGCGGTGAAAAAGGAAATGGAAGATATCGGCCCCATCCTCAGAACCTGATCGACTGAAAGCTCTGTCATCTGCCGTCTGCCCTCCGTCTGGAGTTTACCCTGAGCTTGTCGAAGGGCCGTCTGCCCTCCGTCTGGAGTTTACCCTGAGCGCTTGTCGAAGGGCACTTACGCTCTTACGCACTTTCGCTCTTATGCACTTTTTTCTTGCCTTTTCCCACCCTTGATGGTAATATTCTCCTGAAACTAACTATAAAAATGACTATGGGGAAACACCCAAATGGCGGAAAAACTACCAGTAATAATAGACAATAGGGGAGAGAACAAGGTACTGCGTGCCCTTCAAAAGCTTCTGCCGAATCTTGAAAAGATGGATATTGCTACGGGTGTGTTTGAGATCGGCTCTTTCTTGTTGTTAGAAGGTTTTTGGCAGAATCTGGACAAGATTCGCATCCTGATGGGAGATGAAACCACCAAACGGACAAAACGTGAGATTGTCAAGGCACTGCTTGAAGTGTCTAATCAAAGTATTGAACGTGAAAAAGAACGTGATGATGCCCTCACAGGGCTTGCAGCCGTTCGACAGGCTATCGTGAATAAGCAGATAGCACTGAGGACTTATTCCAAGGCAAAATTTCACGCAAAGTCCTACCTAATGGAATCCAAGGAGGCCAGCCCTGTTGATTTTGCTATTGTTGGCAGTTCTAATTTCACCAGGCCGGGCCTCACGGAAAATGTAGAACTCAACCTATTCAGTACGGACCAAGCTCATATAGAGAATCTTCGTAGATGGTACAACGAAGTGTGGAAAGATGGGGAGGATGTCAGGGAAGAAATCCTCAAAGTCATTGAACCCCATCTGAAGGAATACGACCCGTTCACAGTTTATGCCAAAGCCCTTCACGAGTTCTTTGCTGGAAGGGAAAAGAGTCAGGATGAATGGGAACTCACCGAATCAGCGCTATATCCAAAGCTTTCTCAATACCAGAAGGACGGCTATCACCAGGCATTGGAGATTGCCGACAGATGGAATGGTGCTCTTGTATGTGATGGTGTCGGTCTTGGCAAGACC
>JAUVYZ010000116.1 GCA_030602845.1 Phycisphaerae bacterium
GCCGGATCTTCGAGATTTACGATTGACGATTGCTTCCGTCAAACGGCGCCGGACTTTAATTGATTAGTGATTAGTGATTATTGGGGGAGGAGATTCGGCGTTCCGTCCAAAGACAACCCCCAGTTAAAACTGGGGGCTAAATAGAGATGTAGCCGCAATTGATTTTAACACTTCAAATTGATATACTCACTTTTCTGTATGAATGGGAAAACCGTGCACATCAAGAACTATGGGTGTCAAATGAATAAGCTGGATACGGCGTTGGTGAGTTCTGCGCTCTGCGAGGCGGGGTTTAGTCCGGCCGGTAGCGAGAAAGAGGCGGATGTTGTTTTGATAAATACGTGCTCTGTTCGCCAACACGCAGAAGAGCGAGTTTTTTCGCATCTTGGGCATCTAAAACACATAAAAAAAAGCCGACCCGGTCTTGTGGTTGGGGTAATCGGCTGTATGGCACAGCGGCTCGGCGACAAACTGCTCGAACACGAGGCGGTCGATATAGTTTGCGGGCCGGCACAAATACCACAAATAACCAAACTGGTAACAGAAACACTGCAAGAAAAGAAAGAAACCATAGCGGTGACGGAAAAGATTCGGCAAAGAAGTTCTGAAAGCCAAACGCAGGCGCTTGAGAGATTCGAATCCGCCTATGGTATCGAGGACAAGCAGATACCAGGTCAGGCATTTGTTCGAGCGATGCGGGGTTGTAATAATTTCTGCACGTATTGTATTGTTCCCTTCGTGCGTGGGCCGGAGACTTCGCGCGCGCCTGCAGCGATAATCGAGCAGATAAAAAGATTGGCCGGTGAGGGAGTAAAACTTGTTACACTGCTGGGCCAGAGGGTAAATTCGTATAAATACAGAAGCGGCGAGAAGACCTATTGTCTGGCTGATTTGCTTGAGATGGCAAGTGAAGTCGATGGAATCGAGTGGCTAAGATTTGTTACCAGTTACCCCTGCGAAGAGTTCTTCGATGATATTTTGCAGGCCATGGCTGATTTGCCGAAGGCGTGTAATTATCTGCATATACCCGCACAAAGCGGTTCAGATAAAATTTTGCGTGCGATGAATCGGCGTTATAGCGCCGGTGAGTATCTGGGGCTGCTGGGTAAGGCGAGAGCCGTTGTGCCGGGTATTGCGATTGCGGGCGATTTTATGGTGGGGTTTCCGGGGGAAACTGAGGAGGATTTTGAAGGCACGGTTGAGCTGGTCAAGAAGGCGAAATATAAGAATTGTTTCATTTTCAAATACTCGCCCCGGCCGGGCACAGCCGCTGATAAAGAAAAGAAAGACAATGTCCCTGCGGAAGTAAAGAAAACGAGAAACATAGAACTGCTTGATGTGCAAAACAAAATAAGCGCTGAGATGAACAGGAAATTTTTAAACAAGGAGGTAAGGGTTTTAGTTGAAGGGCCAAGTAAAAAACCGCATCTAAATAGAGGTGGCAGTGAAAACAGTCCGCAATTGGTCGGCAGGACCGCGACAGATTACATTGTGGTCTTTAACGGGCCGGTGTCGCTGGCCGGAGAGTTTGTAAAAGTTAAAATAACGGAAACCAGCGCGCTGACACTTTTCGGCGAACTTATCTGATGCTGGCCTTAATTTCCGAACAAGGCAGATGGAATCTGGAAGACGCAGAAATAGCCGAATACCAAAAAGGCAATAATCAATCCGACGGCGAATATCCAGTTCGGCTTGAGTATCCGGGCAGCCTCAGCGCTGAGCAGCTTCGGCATCACGATGAAAAGTCCGATGGCTACCAAGATGGCCTGCAGCGGCGTCAGGAGCAGACCCTCGAATATCGCGGACACTTTTACGAGAACGACGGGGCTTTTCTCGAAGAAAAAGACGATGACCATATTCGTACACAAAAAGAACAGCAGGAAGAACCTGAACTGTGTTTTCCAGGAGAACTTCTTCGCAAAACGGGGGAGGCAAATTCTGAAGGAATCGGCAAGCAAACGCGGCCAGCCGGCCAGCTGTCCGGTGTTGGTCGAAACCAAGGCGGCGGTTCCGGCGAGTATAAAGAGGAAGCCTCCCACCGGTCCCCATCTGTCTGCGAACACCTTTGAGAGTGTAAAGGCGACCTCGTTGCCCTCCGGCGCCAGGTGCTGCGGCCCTAAGACTCCGGCCCCTGCGATGAAGAACGCCGCTGTCGCCACGATTCCTATCACCATAGCCAAGGACGAATCGACATAGAGCACTCGGCACCAGCCCTTTATTTTTTCCGCAACGTCACGGCTCATACGCTTTAGCATAGATACGTCGGCAGCTTTACCGTAGCCTCTGCCCGCGGCGGCCCCATAACCGGCGCCGAGCACCCAATAGGTGTACCAGACCTGGCTGGCAAAGCCGCCTGCGCCCCATCCCAGCAGCGGCAGAATCTCTTTCCAGGGATTTTTACTGCCCTTTAACATTGGGACGGCCCAGTCGGGGACCTCCGGGATGCCGAAGCTAAGACTGCGTAGAAATTCGCCGAACCCCGGAAAGACGTGCCCGGCAACATAAATAACACCCAGAACAATGATGAGGACGAAAACGCTCATTACGATTTTTAAGACGTCGAATTTACCCGACCAGGCGACGGCCAGTGCAAAGATGGTGACCAGGCATACGGCCAACTTTGTGTCGATGATGGGGACGATGCTGCTTACAAAGACGCCGGCGGCGGTGGCGACCGCCCCGATGGAGAAAATCGCGCAGATAAATTGTATTACAACAATAACCCAGACCACTAAGTGAAAAGGGCCTATCCGGTCGAACATATCTATCATACCTTCGCCGATGCAGACGGTATAGCGGGCGCCGCTCATACCAATCCAGAACTTCAGGAATATACCTATTACAATGGCCCAGAGGACGGTGGTCCCGAGAATGGCGCCGGTGCGTGTGGCCAAAATGACCTCGCCGGAGCCGATATATTCAGCCGCCCAGACAAATGAAGGCCCTACAAGGGCAAAAATCATAAGGCCTTTGGGCGGCTTTTTGATTGTTATGTCATTCATGCTCGATACTCGTAGAATCGGGAATCGTCCTGGTCTATATGTTAGTACCTTACCGCTTCAAAATCGTCCTGTCTATCATTTTTTTACGCGACTTGTGGTTGGCAGCCAATTATCAATAGTAAACAATCAATTAAAAGGCGGTGCTGAATTTTATACGTGACAAATCCTTACTGCCTCGCCAGAACGCCCGGGATTTGCTAACAGGATAACTGGATAAGCTTGCGATTGACTATTTACTATTTTCTATTTACTATTGAATATTGTTCCTGGGGACAGTCAATCGTCAATGGAAAATTATAGAGGTGTCTATTGCAAATGACATCGCGAGAACGTGTTTTAGCGGCATTTGAACACGAGGAGCCCGACCGTGTGCCGTGCTGGTGCGGGGCATCGGTCGAATTCTGGGAAAAAGCCAGGCGCCGGCTGCAACTCGATGACGAAGGGGTGCGTGTGCGGCTCGGCGATGACTTCCGGCGGGTCTTCGCTGAATATGCCGGGCCGGAGTTTCCGCTGTCTGAAGGCGCCACGTCTCGAACGGTATTCGGGATAGAGCGACAGGGCCTCGGCTATGGTCAGCCGATGAGCCATCCGCTGGCCCCCGCCGTTTTGCTGCGCGAAAACGAAGCCGCGGGGGCCACGCTCCGGGAGGTGCATGATTATGCCTGGCCTGAGCCGGAATGGATGGACGTCTCGAAAATAAAAGCGGAGGCCCAGGCGTACAAAGGAGAATACGCCATCCTCGGCGGTGACTGGTCGCCGTTCTGGCACGACGCCATCGACCTGCTCGGTATGGAAAACCTGTATATAAAAATGTATTCCGAGCCGGAACTCGTTGATGCGGTGATGCAGCACTTAGTTGATTTCTACGCGGATGTCAGCCGGCGAATATTCGATGCTGCCGCCGATTCGATAGATATATTTTTTATCGGCAACGACTTTGGAAGTCAGACAGGGCCCCTGCTGGGACCGGCGCTTTTTGAGCGGTTTCTCCTGCCGCACTTAAAAAGACTAATTGACCTCGGTCATTCTTATGGTTTGAAGGTTCAGCTTCACTGCTGCGGCGGTTTTGCCCCACTGATTCCTCTGCTGATTGAGGCCGGTCTCGATGGTCTTCACGCCGTCCAGCCGGACTGCCGGGGAATGGACCTGCGGACACTCAAGGCCGAATTCGGGGACAAAATCCTCTTTAACGGGGCCATCGACTCGCACCACGTACTCATCGACGGCACTGCTGAAATTGTTCGTAAAAAGACCCGCGAGGTTCTCGATATTATGATGCCCGGCGGCGGCTATGTGGCCGGCGCCAGCCACGACACAATTCTCGAAGAAACCCCGCTTGAAAACGTTCTCGAAATGTTCGACACTGTCCGGGAATACGGTAACTATTGATGATTTTCTACTGACTATACCAGATGTCAATCGCAATGGAATAGCTCCTCCATGTCAGCCCACCATTGGCCTTCGGCTGTGGTTTCGAGCGGCTGCTGGCAGGGCTTACAAACGTCCCACCACTTCTGAGTGGTCGGGTCAGTCGTCATCTTCGCCATATCGGCCTCAAAATCTTCACCTATATATTCAAAATAACTGAAGAGGTATCCGTCCTTGTGGTAAATTGAGTAATTGCGGATGTTGCACCTTCTGATTGTTTCCAAGACTTCCGGCCAGACTGCGGCGTGAAGGTTTTTATACTCCTGGAATTTCTCAGGCCTTACTTTGATTACCATTCCATATCGTTTCATAACACATCTCCAAATTCGCCCAGGTCGAGGGGATATTGCCCATATTCTCTCACTAACCGGACAATATAATCGTACGTGTGTCCGGAGATAGCGGAAGTAACTGAGTGGTCTGAAGCAAATATATATCCGCCGCCTTTAGCCGCGTTCAATTTCCGCAGCACCTCCCTGCGAATCAGCTCCCTGTTACCGGTCTCCCATATTTGAATATTGCTGTTTCCAAAAAAGCCGATCTTGTGCTCAAACTTCATTCTTAACTCGATAACGTCCATATCCGCCTTGGCTTCGAGCGGATTGCAGGCGTCGATGCCTATTTCAATGAAATCATTAAAAATCTCATTGACATTTCCGCACCCGTGGTAAATTACATCCAAATCATTCCGGTGACAGTAGTCAGCGATGGCTTTTACCCAGGGCTTGAAATATTCCCTCCAATAGTCGGGCGAAAAGAACATACCCTTCTTGTACGCAACATCTCCCCAGATGACGAAGCCATCGAGCAGTCCGTTAGCCGCCTGAATCTCAGCTTTCGCGCAGTCCAGATAAAACTGTCCGATTCGATTAATCACCTTTCCCATACGCTGCGGATACATTCCCATCCAGAGGAGGGTATTCTGCTGGCCAATCAGGCGGGTCAGGCATTCAGAGCATTCTGTGATGCTGCCATAAACGGGAAAGTCCGGGCGCAGTTTTTTCACGGTCTCAATCCAGGGAGGAGAATTACGTTCAAAGCCATCTCCAACGCCGGCGATTTGATTGTCGCCGGCTTCAAAATAACGCCTTTTGTCATAGGGGTCGTCAAATTCAAACGACTCGAGTTTTTCGATGCTGTCCGTATCCCAACCGAGCTGTTCGGGCATAGGAAAATCAAACTTCTTGCGGATTACGGTTTCGTAACCTGTTTTTATAACTACTTCCCGGTCGTCTTCCTTTAATGTTTCAAACGACTTAATATGTGGGTCCATATTGGTAACCGTAACGATTAAATCAAGGTCGTAATAGTAATAAGGATTAACATCTTCCGGCAAGGCAAGCTCCTTTTTCCATCGCTCAATAAAACTTCCCCAGAAAAAATCGCTGATTGGGACGCGGTCTGCCTCCCGATGATGCAGGGTCTTGTTTATCCTTTCGAGTTTTTTCAGACAGTCAGCAGTTCTTTCCATAAACTGACATTTCCCTATTTAAACGTTTACAGAACATAATTTTCTCCGTTCGACATCCCCAGCAAAAAGTTGAAGCAGGCGTAGAGGCGATGGTGGTGAAATTGGGTTTGATTGGGTTTGTTTTCCCCGCGTCTGTGAAGGCGTACATTTTCATAATAGTTTGTTATAACAGAACTTACGTTCATTTGGGCATTTAGTAAATTGGGTTTGTTTTGCATAAAAAGAGCTGATTTGTAGAGCGTTCTCGACAGATGTAGAGGTGCCTTATAGGCACGTAAATATTTGCGCGCAATGACATAAGGGGCAGGTTTCGCTACAAGTTTATTCACCATCGACTATTCACCATTCATTAATCCACAGGATGCCTGACGGCACGATAAAATTTGACTTGGGCGGCTTGCCTGATTCGTGCGGTTCTCCGCTATATCCGGCGCCTGCTGGCGGTTTACGTTTGCCTGCCGGCCCCTAAGGGGCTGGCAAATATGGGGGGTATTTTAACAGAAATTCAAATAAAAGTCAACTAAAAAATTGGCCACAGATTTCACGGATTTCACGGATTTGTTTTAGCCACGAATTAACACGAATTGACACGAATTTTTTAGACGCAGATTGACGCAGATTTACACGGATTTAACCAACAAGAAAAAAGGGCAAAAAAATTAGCCACAGAGAAGGTAGAGACAGTTTTGAATTTTGAGTTCTTAGTTTTGAGTTGCGGAGTCCGCCGTTGGCGGATGGCTGATTTTATTATTGTTTAACTTGTATCGGTAATGCCGTTGTGGGGCATCCCGTGGATGAAAACTCTGGAGAGAATCCGAAGCGATTCAACGTGAAAAGAACGAGACAGCGCAGGCCGGGAGCAG
>JAUVYZ010000061.1 GCA_030602845.1 Phycisphaerae bacterium
CGAGTTGAGAGAGCTTGGTCTCGGTGAGGCAGTGGCTGACAGCGGTGGGAAGTTCTTTGTCGGGGAAGGGTGTGAAAAATGTTTTCAGACTGGTTTTCGCGGGCGAACCGGTATTTACGAAATGATGCTGATTAGTGAAGAAATCCAGAACCTGATATACAAAAGGGAGACTGCCGGTACAATAAAGAAGTTTGCCCTTGACGCGGGGATGCAGACCCTGCGGATGGACGGGGCGCGAAAGGCCCTTTCCGGGATAACAGCTATAGCTGAAGTTGCGAGAGTAACACAGGCGGACGTAATGTAAAAATGTAAAATGTAAAGCGAAAAACGCAAAACCACAGTGCGAAATTGAAAAGTTTGAAATTTTGAATTATGGTTTTTAGCTTTTAGTTTTTATTTTTTAGTTTTAGTTATGCCAAGATACTATTATACAGCGATAGCAGCAGGCGGCAAAAAACTCAAAGGCGCGATTACCGCTGAAAGCTCTTACTCCGCGCGGAAACAACTGAGGGTGCGGAGTATTCACCCCGCCTCAATCACAGAGGTCGGCTCCGGCGCCGGAGGCAAAGCTGCATTGTTTTCAATTTTCGCCAGAGGCGGCAAGACCCAAATAATCGATTTTATCAAGCAGATGGCCACGTTTCTTAATTCGGGGATTAAACTGACCGAAGCGCTTTCGGTCCTTGCTTTGCAAGCGTCCGATGTGCGATTCAAAAACGCCCTTGCCGACATTCGCGACCGCGTTGTCACCGGTGAGTCATTTACCGATGCCCTGAAAGATTATAGCGATTATTTTGACGTTATATTTGTAAGTATGGTTCGTGTAGGTGAGGTTACCGGCTCTTTAGGAAAGAGTCTTTCGACGATTGCCAACTTTATGGAAAAACGCCAGCGGGTCGAGTCGAAGGTAATTACGGCGATGATATATCCGATGGTTCTATTTTCATTTTGCATCGTAGCGATTATTATTTTGACAACGACCGTCATCCCGAAGATAGGTGAGCAGATTGCAAGCACAGGGCAGAAATTGCCCTGGATTACACAGCGGTTGATGAACGTAGGTAATGTGCTGACCAGCTGGCGGTTGCTGATTGTTATTGCGGTGGTTTTCGGTATTGTTTGGGGTCTCAAGCGTTTTCTTAAAACGCAGCGCGGTGCATATTTGCGTGACAAGCTTTTGCTGTCGCTGCCGTTATTCGGCCCTCTTATAAAACAGCGTGTTGTTGCACGTTTTGCGTCTACTCTTTCGACGCTTCTTAGTTCAGGGCTTGCAATGGCTGAGTCTCTTCGTGTTGTGGCTGAAGTTACCGGCAACAGCATTATGAAAAAAGCCGTTCAGCAGTCTCGTGAGAGGATTCTTGCCGGCGCTGATATTGCAACGCCGCTGCGAGACAGCGGTGTCATCGACCCTGCCATTGCCCATATGGTTACCGTTGGAGAAAAAAGCGGCGAATTAGAGACAATGCTAAAAAATATCAGCGAAAACCTCGAGGCCTCAACGGACGTAGTTATTGAAAGATTAAGTGCTGCGGTCGAGCCGCTTATTATAATTTTTATGGCTGCAATAGTCGGCGTAATTGCTTATGCAACGATATTGCCGATTTTGGAAGTTTCAGCGTTCGAATTTTGACCCTGTTAGAAGTCTCCACCGTTGATGGGACGTCCCGCACTTAGCGGGCTTACTTCTAACGGGGTTGAGCGGTTAGTTTAGGAGCTTGAATAAAAATGGGAAAAAGAAAGGAAGGCGTCAGAAAAGGTTTTACGATGGTTGAGCTTATGGCCGTGCTGATTATCCTCGGTCTGCTTGCCACATTGGTAGGTACAAAGGTATTGAAGCAGATAGAGAAGGCCAAATTCGCAACCACGAAGGCCAATTTGAAGACTCTTCATACGGCGGTTATGCATTTCTATATGGACACCCAGCGATTCCCAACTGAAGAGGAAGGCCTTCTGGTACTTGTCGAGTCTACGGGCGACATTGAAGGTTACGACCCGGACGGCTATCTGGAAGAAACGGAAATACCCAAAGACGGCTGGAAAAACGAGTTTATTTATGAGGCTTTTCCTGAGAGCGGCAAGCAATTTGCAATTAGGAGCTGTGGCCCTGATGGCGAAGAAGGCACCGAGGACGACTTACTCAGCACGGATGCTGACTGATGCGTATATGCGAGAATGCGTGAATGCGAAAATGCGTGAATGCGCTGATGCGCCCACTCATTCACGCATCCAGGGTTTTACGCTGACTGAGACAATAGTGGCGGTTGTGGTAATTTCGCTGCTTGTGCTTCTGACGCAGATGAGTTTTTTGGGGGTACTGCGAAGGGGCACGTTTAAGGCACAGGTCCAGGAGCTTGTCTCGACGATGCAAATGGCTGCGAGTGTCGCAGCCCAGAGCGATAGAAGATACGAAGTTATTATTGATTTGACAGAACAAAGCTATTTGCTTCGCCAGATTACTTCGCCTGATTTATCAGAGGTTCTGGAAGAAGAGATTATTGTCGAAAATAATTTTAGCGATAACTGCTGGGTTGCTTATGTTGAGTTCGACGATGGAGACTACACCAATGAAGGCCGAGCAAAATTCCGTGCGGGACATGCGGGCTGGCAATACGGCGGAAAAATCGTCCTGCTCGACAGAGCTGGGCAGCCATATTCGGTTGTGGTCAACCGGATAAATAGAATTATCACGTTGAGAGAAGGTGATGTTGAACTTTTGGTGCCGAAGGCTAAAAATGAAGTGCCGTTCTAAAAAAAATCTGTTATCTGCTTTACCGAAGTGTAAGGGCTTTAGCTTGCCGGAAGTTGTGGCTGCTTTGATTATACTGGGGCTTGTCAGCTCGAGCGTATTGGTTGTTATAAACCGCTGTATGGTCTCGGCGGCAAATTCGGCGCTGCGCATGCGGGCCTTTGAAGTTGCACGCGAGAATATGGAAGCTCTTCTGTCCAGGGATTCAGCTAAAGAGATGGTTGAGTATGGCAGCAGTGATAAGTATCCGGGAATTGAATGGCAAACCGTTGTTGAGACGTTTTATGAGCCGATAACGGCGCGGATGTGGATTCAGGCGGTTTGCTCGGCTGAGTATACCGACACAGAGGGTGAAGTGCAAACGATTGAACTAACGAACTGGCTGACCAATGTGTCAAAGGAAGATGTGCGTAAAATTCTTGAGGAGCAGCAAAAAGAAGAGGAGCGGTTGGCTGAGCAGATTATCGAGACTGAGGAAGAAGCTGCTGACTACGCCGGTGTCGACCAGCAAACTATCCAGCGGTGGGTTGAGAATGGTATGCTAAAGACCGAGGATGGCTATTACATTAAGAATCAGCTTGATCTTTATAGAGACAATGACGGCAATCCGAGCATCGAAGACAGAGAGTGGCAGGCACAAGCTGATGCGTACTTAATAGACCCAACAAAGAGACAGAGTAGGCAGGGCAAACAAGATATGCCGGGCAAACAAGATATGCCGGGCACACAAGATAAACCGGGCGGGACGAATGAACCTGGTGAAAAAAGGATAGGCGGACGCACCCTTCCAGAGCTTCTTGAAATGGGTTTCCCTCGGGAACTCCTGGAGGGATTATTTAATGAATAGTGGATACGCTAAACGCTAAAATTTGACGGTGTGTGAGGGTTACCATTTTGTGATGCATTGCAAAATGAGGTCCCCTGAATAATTATGAAAAAAACTTTTAATACATTTGGAGAGCGGCGGGGTTTTTCGCTGGCCGAGGTGCTCGCAGCTCTGATGATAGGAGCGATGGTTTTGATTGCGGTGCTGGGTGTTTACAGCCGGGCCGAGCGCTCTGCCGCTGCAATTACGCGCAAGCTTGATAGCTCGCGACTACCCTCTGAGGTTCTGCAGCGTATCGCTGAAGACCTCGACAGAATAGTTGCGTCCGGCTCTGATACGAGAGTTACTATTGAGAATAAACTTGACAATCTTTATCCGACCGCCAGACTGACGATTCTAAAAAATTATTACGACAAGGGGAGTAAACCGCAGACATTTGAAGAAATCATTTGGCAGACCAGCTATGACTATGACACCGACAGCCTGGTTTTATACCGAAGCCACAGCGGGGTCGGGTTAGAAGATAAGCTGCTTGATGAGAAGAGGGAAAGTTGGGAGAAAGGTTATCCTTTTGTGCCGATTTGCGACGGCGTTACTTTTTTCAAGATACAGGTCCCCAGGGGCGAAGAACTTTTAGATAGATGGAGCGGCTCACCGCCTCATGGTATTGTGGTAACGATTTCTTTTGCCGAGCCCTTTAAGACGGTAGCCGGTGATTTGGATGTGCCGGATGAGGAAAAAATCACACGAACCATAGCTATCGATAGAACCAGAAAAATCAGATTCATATTCGTAAAAAAAGAGTATGAGGAAGACGAGAGTAGTGAGATTAGTGAGAGTGATGAGATTAGTGAGAGTGATGAGATTAGTGAGAGTGATGAGATTAGTGAGAGCAGTGAGAGCAAGAGCAGTGAGAGCAGGAGCAGTGGGAGCAGTGAGCGTAGGAGCAGTGAGAGTAGTGAGACACGAAGGTCTAAATAACTGTGGTACCGGAAACCGCCCGGGCATTGTGCTTTTAGTGACGTTAGTGCTATTGGTTGTGCTTTCGACACTGGGTTACACCTTGAGCAGTCGTCTCGCCGCCCGTCGTCACCGGGACCGGTATATCATAGATTACAGCAAAGCTCGCTATGGTTGCGACTCGGCGGTAAAATACGCCCTTGCCACGTTGCAAGATATCAGCGAGCCGGTGCTGATTGCCCGTCCGAATGAGCCGGATTTTTCCGATTTATTTATCCTTAGCGAGCAGGAATACGAGGAACTTTTGGCCGAGTGGGCAGTCGAAAAGGCCTTCAGCCCGCTCGAAAGTGTTGGTGACGACAACGATATTAGCGATAGTAACGATTTTAACGATATTAATGAGATTGGCGAAATTACCGACTTTAATGATGTCAATCAAGTTAGCGGAATTACCGACTTTAATGACCCTAATTCTTGGACGGTACGTGGTCCCTATAGTCCGGCCTGGCCGTTTATAACCGGGCCGGCTGAGATTGAAATTGGCTCTGCCACAGTCAGGATTGAAATTGAAGACGAAAATGCAAAATACCCCGTCGGTTGGGCGATGCTGGACGATAAGGACGATAAGGAGATGCAGCGTGAAGCCCTGGCGGGGTTCGAAACTTTCTGCGAATGGATGGATGTCAATGGAGTACAGATTGATGAGCTGAAAGGCCAGCTAAAGCAAATAAGTGTAATAAAACCGTTCGAACTTGACCTCAAGTCCATAACGAGGGTTGAAAGAACGCCAATAAGCACGAGGACGAGAACCCCCACACGTACAAGAAGAACCAGAACTCCCATAGTCCGGACGACAAGAACAACTATACCCGTCTCTGCGCAGATTGCCGATCATGCAAAACTTTTTCACAGTTCGCTGATTGATACCGAAGTCCTTGCCAGACCAACTATAATCAGTGAGCGCAGAAAAGAATCAGCCCTGAAATATATGGGAATGTGGGGCTCGAGAAAGGTTAATATAAATACCGCACCTCGACACGTCTTAGAGGCGGCTTTTACCTTCGGCGGTGACGCTGATGAAATCGCTGAAGAAATCATACAGCGAAGACGCATGAAGCCTTTTACGAATATAGAAGATTTGAAGAGAGCGCTGTTCGGGTATTCTAATGCGATTGAGAAGTGCGAAAAATATATCACAACAGCCAGTAAATTTTTCACGATTAAGGTAACTGCGGTAAGTGGAGTGGCAAAGGCATCAGCTATTATAGCGATAACGAAAGAGGGCAAAAAAATAGTAAAGATTGCCGTAATCTCCGGCTGAGAAGCCGACTTTTAGGAGTTTGCTCGAAGTGGAACCTCAGAACTATCTGGGAGTTTATTTAAGCAAAGACGCTGCGACCGTGGTTTGCCTCGGTTCGCAAGGCCGGGACGGAAACGTTTTGGGCTGCTTTAGCGTCTCTGTTGAAGAGCAGGAGGAGCAAAACCAGCAAGTGCTGGCAAATCTTATTGTCCGGGGTTGTGCCGAGAGAGAGTTGAAATTTTCCGAAGTTGCAGTGGCTCTGGATTGTGCAATGTTTATGCAGCATAATGTCCACAGCGAGTTTAATGAGCCGAAACAAGTTGCTGCGACTGTCAGGTTCGATACGGAGGAAGCTCTTGCCATGGATGTGACCGACGTTGCGATAGCTTTCGAAATAACTTCAAGTGACCAGACCGGCTCGGCGCTAACCGTCTTTACCGCACAGCGAAAGATATTGTCAGATGTTATTCTTTCTTTGCAACAGTATAATATTGACCCCGTAAGCATAGAGCCGGATGTTAATTGCCTGTCAAGATTTATCCGGCAAAATATATCCCTGCCCGAAGATTTGCATCCTTTTTTCTGTGCGTTTTCCCGCCGAAACGGTTACTTTATTGTCCCTGCCGGCGAGAAGCAGGGACCGCAAAAAACATCGGCTGTGCGGACGTTTCTGGTCGGGCCGACGCAGACCAGAACCGAACTGCTCGCAAGGGAAGTCTCTGTAACCGCCGCTTTGGTTGAAACCGGCGAGGCGATAAATTGCCTTAAAGTTTTCGACTCCACCGGCTCTGTAAACTATCAGCAGCTCAGTGAAAAGCTGGGTATCGAAGCCAGCGGTGTTGATTTCGCTGAGTCTGCCGGAGCCGAGCCGGCGGCTCTGGCCGATTGTGCCGACCCCGTTGATTTTGCAATTGCCTATGGGGCGGCTGTGGCTCATCTGGAAAAACCGCAAAGCATAAATTTCCGCAACGATTTTATGCCTTATCAGGGCAAGAAGCTGCGGCTGCAAAAAGCACTGAAGCTGGCGGCAATATCTGTTGCCATTCTTGCGCTTGCCGTCGGCGTTTATTTTCAATGGGGCCCCCAACAATTATCGGAAACAAACAAAGACCGCAACGAACTGCGTAAGAGATTAGAGACGGACTACTCGGCGGTTATGTTCGGCAGAGAACCGCCGGCCAAATCCAACCCTGTAAAAAAACTTGAAGCCGAATTAAGACGCGTCAAAAAGCAGAGCGGGCCGTCAGATGTCGTGTCGGCAAGACTGATATTGGTGCTTGAGGCGTTTAATAAATACGCAGCAAAAAAGATGGATTTAAATATAGATTCGGTTACCATTACAAGCAAGATTAGTATAGCAGGTGATACCTCCAGCCCGGGAAACACCCTAATGTTTTTCAAAGCAATCAAGGAGAAGCTGGAAATTTTGCAAGAGCGCGTCTATACAAAGGACAGGCGTAACCATTTCAGCATAACGGTTGTGCCGAAAAAATAATTAAGGAACCGCTTTATGGATATGAAAGACATATACAAGAACCCGACTTCGTATTACATAATCGTTCCCATTATGGTTGCTCTGTGGCCATTATTGGTCTGGGGTGTATATTTACCGAATGCAAAACGTAGCTTGAAGAGGGAGAAGGCCGAATATAGCGAAGCCCAAAAAAAAATGTTAGAGATTTTACTTCTTGACCCTGACCGACTGGAATTTACTGATACGAACAAGGCGCCTGCTGAATTTGCTTATGTCAGTGCTGTTGCAAAGGTCGCCGGTTTTTGCGGAATAGCATCGGCCAATTATAAAGTCAGTTCCGGACCAGTCATAACCAGGCAGGGAAAGAAAAGCCAGACCGCCACTGTAAGTTTGAAGGATGTTGACATAGTAAAATTCGCCAAATTTCTCTCGACAATCCAACTTCGCTGGGCAGATTTGCAGTGTGAGAAACTCAAAAAACTCAAGAAAAAGGCGGGCTTCCCCGATAGATGGGACGTGGATTTGGAATTCAAATATTACTATTAAAACCAGCCGATTGCAGCTTGCCCGCTAATTCAATTTTAGCATTTCTGTTTTTGTGTTCTAAATTTTGGCCATCACTATATATAGTATATTGCCCGTCTTTCCCGGATAGACTACTGCAGCCGGTTTTGGTGTGAAAAGGCGGTTTCTTTAAAAGCTTGTTTTTTGGCACTAATAAGCCGTATTTTCCCACAAATTGGTGTAACTTTATGCTTTTGTGGCAGTTAGGTAAAAAGCAAACTTTTCTAAAGTTTTTCGTCTGTTCCTGTCGATATCAATATTGTAAAGTTGTTTCGGCCCTCGAAGGGATTTAGGGGGTGCACAATATATAGTGGTTCTACGCTCCTGGACAAAAGGACGGATGCTTTTGTCTGTAGCTGGTCTGTCAAGGTATTTCAAATGCCGGATTTTGATTCCAACGACCGGTTTGGGGGGCAGAATCGACAGGAGGACCCTGTCGATGAGAACCTGGCTCCAGATGAGGATTTGATTATGGAGCAGATACTTGAAAATATCAACACTACGCCAATTGGCCGGGTGTTAAAAAAGATTGCTTCGCTGCCGGAAGCTCGCAGGGAGAAAGTTCTTAATGTCCGCCGGCAGCTTACCGAGGGTAAATACAATCTCAATGAGCGATTGGATGTTGCTCTCGATAAGGTCCTTGAGGACCTTACCGCATAATGGGGTTCCTTTAACTACGAAATTACTTCAGGAATTTCATCGTCCGGCTCATCCATTTCGACCGGCTTATAGCCCGGCTGCTTTGATTTTTCCAGCTCTTCTGTGAAGGCGGCTATAACTTTTTCCTGAATTCTCTGCCTGCATTCTGCATTTATCGGATGGGCGATATCGGCGTGCAGTTTCATTCTGCCTTTGAAATCCTTCTTTGCCCGGTTTTCCGAAAGCGCTGTTCCACAATTATTGCAGAATTTGGCTCTGAGATGGTTTTTGCCCCCGCATTTGTCGCAATGGTCGCTCATTTTTCTCGAAGGCATAGCGACGAAATAACCGCTCGTGCCTTCGATGACCTTGATATCGCGAACCACGAACTCATTGTCCATCGTTACTGAGCAAAAAGCTTTTAATCTGTCATCTTTGTTGTTTACTAATTTGACTCTGACCTCACTGATTTCCATTTTCTTTGCCTCGCTTAAAAGTTTACCATCTATTGTTATTCACGATAATGCTTTTGCAACCGATTTGTTGCTCGAGTTTGCGTCTGTTTTCCCCTGCTCTTTCTTTATCCCTGCTGTCCATAATACAAAACATTGCTGAACCACTGCCGCTCAGGCACAAAGGCCCCATACCTAATGATTCAATTTTAGCTTTCAACTCAGCAAGCTCTTTATACAAACTAAAACAGCTTGTTTCGAGCATATTTGCGCACATTTTCG
>JAUVYZ010000015.1 GCA_030602845.1 Phycisphaerae bacterium
AATAATAAATTCCGCAGTTTTGCTTTTTTAGCTTTTAATTTTACACTACTTACAGGTGCCACGGACTGCGCATCGGCCGCGACAGCATCCTGTTGGCCTGCTCATCGTTAATAAATCGTTCGTTTTGCGGGTCCCATTTGAGTTTGCGTTCTGTGAGCATTGCGATTTCGCCCAGCAATGCGACGCTGATGGATCGATGGCCCACCTCTACAGGCGCAATGGTTAGTTTGCGACTCCTGATGCAGTCCAGGAAATTCTGCTTGTGGTCGTTACTCTTATACAGATTGATTTCATTAGGGCCAATTTTTTCCTGCAGAACACTCGGCGGGTCAGCCTCAAGTTTGCCGCGTTTGACATAGACCCACCCCGTTTCGCCGTACCACTTTGTGCCCTGGGGAATCTGCTTGTTATTGGCGACCGTCATTGTCGGGTCGTTAGCGTATTTGCAGGTGAACTTGTACGCCATGGGGACGTCATATAGCCCGTCTCGGGGATAAACCCCTCTGCCTTCGATCTCGACCGGACCGGTGCGCTCCAGCCCCAGACCCCAGTGGGCGATGTCGATGTGATGACCCGCCCAGTCGGTGAGCTGCCCGCCGGAAAAGTCCATTATCCACCGCCATTGGTAGTGGCAGCGGTCACGGCCAAAATTGCAATAGGGTCTCCACGGTGCCGGGCCCAGCCAGAAGTCCCAGTCCAGACCCTCCGGAACGGGCTGTACCGGTCTGTTGCCGGTGCTGCCTCCGGTAGGAAGGCCCACCTCTACCTTATGAACCTTGCCGATCCGCCCATTGCGGACCAGCTCGCAGGCGCGGTGAAAGTTCCCGCCTGACCGCTGCTGGCTGCCGGTCTGCCAGACCCTGCTGTAACGATGGACCGCGTCACAGATGGCCCGGCCTTCGCGGATGGTTCGCGCCAGAGGCTTTTCCCCATACATATCCTTACCAGCCCTCGCAGCCATAACTGCGGGGATAGAGTGCCACTGGTCCGGCAATGCTAACGACAGCGCATCGATGTCTTTACGTTCCACCACTTCGCGGAAATCCAGGTACGCCTTGCAGTCATTATTCTTATATCTGTCGTCCACGGTTTTCTTGGCCCCGTTGCGACGACCCTTATCAACATCGCAGACGGCAACCACCTGCACCTCCTTTTTGCCTAAGAAACCGCGCATGTTACCGCCGCCCATGCCGCCCATCCCGATGCAGCCCATCACAATCCGGTTGCTCGCAGCGATGTTACCGGCCCTGCCCAGCGCCGACGATGGAACAAAATAAGGAAAACCTGCCACACCTGCGGCTGCAACCGTCGCGCCTTTTAGAAACTGACGTCGTGATATTGTCTTCTTTGCCATATACTTTTCCTCCTGTTTATTTTATGTGAATATTTTCCTTTGAATTCCACAGTTTTGCGTTTTTAGCTTTTAGTTTTACACTACTTATAGGCGCCACGGGCTGCGCATCGGCCGCGACAGCATCCGGTTCACCTGTTCATCGTTGATAAATCGTTCGTTCTCCGGGTCCCATCTCAATGGCCGCTCAAGCTGGTATGCTATATTGCCCAAATGACAAACTGTTACCGAACGGCAGCCGATCTCCACGTCGCAGATCGGCCGCTGGCGAGTGCGGACGCACTCGAGAAAGTCTCCCTTATGGTCACGGCTCTCGTACAGGTGTATCTCATTGGCACCAATTTGCACATCTTTAAGACTATCAGGCCACGTACGCAAATATCCGCGATTGACCTCGACCTTGCCTTTAGTGCCGGTAAACAAAACCCCGTTGGCTTTATCACGGGTCATAGTAACACCGTTGGCGTATTTATAGGTAAGTACCTTATAGTTTTTACCGTCGGGAGGAATGATTTCAACCGGCCCGCTGTCGTCCATACCCAGACCCCACTGCGCGATATCGAAATGGTGTGCTCCCCAGTCGGTCATTCCGCCGCCGGCGTAGTCCCGAAAAGCCCGCCAGCCTCCGCCATGAAACAGCCCATTGAATGGTCTCCATGGTGCCTGACCGAGCCACATGTCCCAATCGAAATAATCCGGCTTTGGTTCTGCCGGCAGCTTACATGGCCCGGAAGGCCCGCCAATGTTCACCGTCACCGTTTTTACTTCACCGATGTAGCCGTTGCGAACCAGTTCGCACGCAAACCGAAAGTACCTGCCCGAACGCTGCTGACTGCCCGTCTGAAACACACGTCCGTAGCGCCTGGCCGCATTAACCATCGCCCTCGCCTCGGCGATAGTAAGCGACAGAGGCTTCTCGCAATAAATGTCCTTACCCGCCTTGGCCGCCACAATAGCCGGTATGGCGTGCCAGTGGTCCGGCGTGCCAATCGAAACCGCGTTGATATCTTCCCGCGCTAAAAGCTCGCGAAAATCATTGTACGCGGCACAATCCTGGTTGCCGTACTTCTTGTTGACTATATCACGGGCGCGATTTTGATTTTTGCCGTTAGGGTCACTGACTGCAACCACCCGAACCTGCTTTCTGCCCATAAAACCGCGCATGTTACCGGTGCCCTGACCACCCACGCCGATGCAGCCCATTACAATCCGCCTGCTTGGTGCGACGCTGTCGGCCTTACCCAGTGCCGAAGGCGGAACAAAATAAGGAAAACCCACCACGCCTATGGATCCAGCGGCTGCTTTTCTCAAAAACTGACGTCGTGATATCGTCTTCTTTGCCATATGTTTTCCTTCTGTTTATCTTCTGTGAACACTTTCCCTTTGAATTCCACAGTTTTGTGTTTTTAGCTTTTAGTTTTACACTACTTATAGGTGCCAGGGGCTGCGCATCGGCCGCGACAGCAAACGGCTGGCTCCGCTATCTCCTATAAGCACTTCGCGTTTGGGGTCCCATTTCAGCGGCCGGCCAAGCTTGTATGCTATATTGCCTAAATGACAGACGCTTACCGAACGGCACCCCGTCTCTATATCGCAAATCGGTTTTGTGCGCTTCCGGACGGCATTGAGCCAGTCGGTGTAATGGTTCTTGCTTTCGTAAAGGTGTCTCTCATCGGGGCCGATTGGTTGATTCTTAAGACTATCAGGCCAGGTCTTCAAATGCCCGCGATTTACCTCAACTTTGCCTTTGGTGCCGGTAAACAAAACCCCGTTGGCTCTGTCGCGGGTCATCGTAACACCGTTGGCGTATTTGTAGGTGAGTACCTTGTAATCCTTACCATCGGGCGGAATAATTTCAACCGGCCCGCTCTCATCCATACCCATACCCCACTGGGCGATATCGAAGTGGTGTGCGCCCCAGTCGGTCATTCCGCCGCCGCCGAAGCGGCTGTTATATCGCCAGTTAGGATAGCCGTCCCAGCTCAAGTGCGGAGACAGCTCCGAGTTGTACGGCCTCCATAATGCCGGGCCGACCCACATCTCCCAGTCTAAATAATCCGGTACCGGTTGTGCGGCCAAAGGTTTATCCTCCGGCGGGCCGCCGACGTCCACCGTCACATGCTTTAATTCGCCGATATAACCGTTGAGAACCAGTTCGCACCCTAAGCGGAAGTGCCAGTCTGAACGCTGCATACTGCCCGTCTGAAACACCCGTCCGTAGCGCCTGACCGCATTGACCATCTCCCTGGCCTCAACGATAGTTTGCGAGAGCGGCTTCTCGCAGAAAATGTCCTTGCCCGCTTTGGCCGACTGGATAACCGTAATGGCGTGCCAGTGGTCCGGCGTCGCAATTACCACCGCATCGATGTCATCTCTTGCAACCAGCTCACGAAAATCTCCGTAGGTGTCACAACCCTTGTATGTGCCGCCGGCTTTCTTGGCGTAGTGGTCTTCCACTATTTTCTGTCCGCGTTCCAGCTTTAGTTTATCGACGTCACAGCCGGCCAGGACCTGGGTGCCGCGCGAGTTCAAAAACGGCCTCATCAGGTGCTTGCTCTGTTTGCCCGTGCCGATAAAGCCTAACGTAATCCGATTACTCGGCGCAACATTGCCGGCTTTACCCAATGCTGACGAGGCAGCAACATACGGAAAACCCACTGCCGCTACCGATACTCCAGCCGCTTCTCTCAAAAACTCACGCCGATTAAGTTTTCTTCCCTTCATAACTAAAGCTCTCTAACTCGTATTTCGCATCTCGCATTCCGCTCTCGTGCTCCACACATTTACATTTATGGTATCCTTGTTTTACAGGTGCCATGGGCTGCGCATTGCACGGGCCAGCATTCGGTTTGCCTCGTCGTCATTCTTGAAGCGTTCGGTCTCCGGGTCCCAGTGCAGCTTGCGTTTGAGCGTCATGGCGATATTGCCGAGGTGGCAAACGGACGTGGAACGGTGGCCAACTTCGATCGGAGCGGCCGTTTCCTGGTGGGCTTTAACGCAATCGACGAAATTGCGGTGATGCCCCTTGCTCTTGTAAAGATGGATTTCATCAGGCCCGATAGTTGAATCCTTCACCGACTCCGGAGAACTCGTGAGCTCGTCCCGCTGAAGCTGAATCCAGCCGTCGGTACCTTCAAAACGCATAGGGCCGCCTTGGTCGGTTTTCAAAACCAACTCGACGCCGTTGGCATACCGGGCCCGGAAGTGCACCTTCGTGACCGTGGTGAAGAAGCCATCCGCCGGATACTCGCCGCCCAGGTCCTCTATCTCAATCGGCCCGCTGCGGTCCGTCCCGTTGGCCCATTGGGCAACGTCGATAAAGTGTGCTCCGAGATTTGTCGTCTGGCCCCCGGAATAATCCAGGCCGAACCGGAACGTATAAAGACACCGGGATTTGTGATATGGGACCCACGGGGCCGGCCCCAGCCACATCTCGTAATCCAGCCACTCAGGCACAGGCATGGGCTGCCAATCCCTGGGCGGAGCTTCTTTATTATTTTTTCCGATAGACATTATGATTTTCTTGAGTCGGCCGATTCGTTCGTTGCGGACCAGCTCGCAGATGAAGCGGAACTGTTGGCTTGAACGCCGCTGCGTCCCGGTCTGAAAGATGACTCCATAACGTTGCACGGCCTCAGCCATCGCCCGGCCTTCGGCTATCGTCAGGCTCAGGGGCTTCTCGCAGTAAATATCCTTGCCGGCCTCCGCCGCCATAATTACCGGTATCGCGTGCCAGTGGTCTGGCGTGGTGACGCAAACCGCGTCGATATCATCCCGGGCAATCACCTCGCGAAAATCAACGTACGAATCGCAGCCCTTGAATTTGCCGGTTCGATTCTTCCGGGCGTAGTGGTCCTCGACGATTTTGCGGGCCGGCTCCCGGCCGAACCACGGCCCCTGCCAGCCGTTCTTATACCAGTGGCCGTATTCATTGCTCGCCTTTACGACGTCGCAGACGGCGGCAACCTGCACATCGGACTGACTTAAAAACGCCCTCATGTTGTTCGTGCCCATCCCGCCTACGCCGATACAGCCCATAGTAATTCGATTGCTCGGCGCGACATTCCCGGCTTTGGCCGGAACTGAAGACCGAACTATGTACGGAGGGACCCCGCTTTGCGGGAACCCAAAGCCTATTGCCCCCGCCACAGTGCCGGCTGCTCTCTTTAGAAATTTACGCCGGCTAATATTAGGCCGGTTAGTCATAAGCAAACTTTCCTACAATTTGAAAGTTCTACCTACTATTTCTCAAACGCCGCGTCGAAGGCGACCTTAGACGGTTTGAAGTCCGCCTTCTTAATGAACTCGAACGCTTCTTTTGCGCCGTGTTCACGGTCCATTCGGCTGTCTTCCCACTCGACCGAAAGCGGTCCCTGGTAGCCGATATCATTGAGGGCGACGATGATTTCCTCGAAATTGATATCGCCGTGACCTATGGAGCGGAAGTCCCAGTAGCGGCGCGGGTCGGCGAAATCGGTATGACCGCCGAAAACACCCACCGTGCCGTCGCCGTGGCCCCACCAGACGTCCTTCATATGGGCGTGGAAGATGCGGTCGCCGAAGGTACGGATGAACTTGACGTAGTCAACGCCCTGGTAGCCCAGATGACTGGGGTCGTAGTTGAAGCCAAAAGACTTGTGGCCTCTGACGGCTTTAACGGCACGCTGCGCCGAGGCAATGTCAAACGCAATCTCCGTCGGGTGCACTTCCAGGGCGAACTTCACGCCCTCTGCCTTGAAGGCGTTGAGGATGCGTCGCCAGCGCCTCCCGAAATCGTCGTAACCCGCCTGAATCATCTCCGGTGAGGCCGGCGGGAACGAGTAAAGAAAGTGCCAGATGGAACTGCCCGTAAATCCATTGACGACCTTTACGCCGAGTTTCTTCGCCGCCTTGGCAGCGTCGATTACCTTCTGGGCTGCACGCTTGCGGACGCCTTCCGGGTCGCCGTCGCCCCAGACATCCTTGGGCAGGATTGCCTTATGACGTTCGTCGATATTATCACAGACTGCCTGGCCAACCAGGTGTGTCGAGATAGCGTACACTTTAAGCCCATATTTTTTCAGCAGGTCACGCTTGGCCTTGCAGTAGCTACGGTCGCTCAGGGCCTTGTCCACATCGAAGTGGTCGCCCCAGCAGGCTAATTCCAGCCCGTCGTATCCCCAGCTTGCCGCCTTTTTGGCCAGTTTTTCCAGGGGCAAATCCGCCCACTGGCCTGTAAAAAGTGTTACAGCTCTACTCATTTGTTATTCTCCTTAATAAAAATCTCTCAGAATCCTTCTTGCATAAATCTGTAATCTACAAGAAAAAACGCTCACGAGCGTTGTTTTATTGCAATTTCCTCCGTTTTGATTATGCTTATTGCGTAACTATCCTTTACAAAAGGACTTACACGCAAAAGGAGGTTCATCTTTACCGGCACTCCGAATTATCTTCACATTATAACCTGTAGAAGCTAATACGCAATTCAAATTTCCCGTGAAAATTGCTGCCTGTTTAGGGCTTTGAATCCCTCAACGTGACTTACTATTTTTCAATCGGTGACCGTTTCACCTTCTAATCACTTCAACCTTTGGGCCGTCAACAAATGCTGAATATTTGCTTGCCAGCTCCTGCCGGTCGGGCATCTCACCTTCAACCACCCAGATGCGATAGCGCAGCGTCAAGGTCTCGCCGGCCTTGATTTCTTTCTTAAAGAACGCACCGAACCGTCCGTAATCGCGATATGCCGAATAGATAACCGGCTTTGGATTATCGGGATGATTCATATGCTCTACACTGTAACGCCGGCTGTTCAACCCGTATGACATCCCCACCCAGGGCAAATCCTTATCCTTGTGAGCATCGATACCATCTTTATGGAACAGGTAAGTTGCTTTCACATCTTTACCGCCTTTAGCGACATCGTCGTGCGGGCGATACTGAAAGCCCGCGTGTTCCGGGTCGCCGTCGAGAAAAACATCGCCGCTAACAGCTTTCAGTTCGGTGCGGAATTCCAGCAGCAGAACCGTGGGGTCGCCTTGACGAAATACTGTCGTTTCCCGCTGTTCAGCAATAATCGGTTGGCCGTTCTTGTCGTTCCAGTGAATAAGGGCCTTCGATCTTGCCAGGACCGGCCCAGCCGTCTGCTCCATAAATTTTTGATGTACCTGGTGTACCTCTTTCATATGCCATAAGTCAAATCTCTGCCCTCCGAACTCCAACCTGTTCCAGCCGATGAATATCCCGCGATGGTGCGGATATTTGATTCCTTTGGTGTACGGGTGCTCACCATCCGGCCCATTGGTTAGCAGGTTTTGTCCTTGGGCGTCGAAGACATGGTGCAGCGGCTTGTAGGTCTCAAAGATACGCTGTGGGGTTGAATTATCGTAAGCATACATATACCGTGTTACCTTACGCCTGCCGAAAACCAAATCCAGATATTCTCCCTTCTTGTCCTTCCAGGAGAAAACTTCCTTGCCGGCTTTTTCCCTGCGTTTCAGGGTGGCAATCCACGTGCTTGTGCTGTGCGCCTTTACCCGCGGCATTACCCACCACAATTCCGTTTTCTTATCTCTGTTCATCACAATCTGCCCCGGTACGGAAACCTTAGCGAACGGATTATCAAGCTGGATAACCCTGACACTGATTTGTTTAACAGGCACGTCGGCTAATCGTTCCGGCAATTGAATTGTCGCGTGGGCTGGCACGTCGAGACAATCCATCTTTGGTGCCGAAACTTTAAGACGAATCAGCTCAACCTCACTCGCAACACTGACCCCGCAAATCACAGTGCTTACTAATATCGCAACCGCAAATTTTATTTTGCTTCTCATAGCTCGTCCTTTCTCATTAATCAATAATCATTAATCGTTCTCACAAGCTCCATGGTGCCCTCATACTGCGGGCGACCATACGGTTCGCTGCCCAGTCATTTGTGAAGCGTTCCTTCGCCGGGTCCCATTTCAACTTTCGGCCAAGCAGCATCGCGATGTTGCCCAGGTGACAGACCGTACTGGAGCGGTGTCCGATTTCCGCCGAAGCAATCGGCTCCCTCCGGCTCTTTATGCAATCCAGAAAGTTCTGCTTATGGTCCCTGCTGTTATACAGGTGAATCTCATCCGGCCTTATTTTCGTTTTCAGAATCGACTTCGGCTCGGCGTCTATTTTGCCGCGCGTTACAAAAACCCATCCTTCACTGCCTTCGAAACGTGTGTTCCCCCCACCGGTTTTCAGAAGCAATTTGACACCGTTGTCATAGGTGTACTCAATATCTACTGTTTTTGCGGT
Organism: Phycisphaerae bacterium; assembly: GCA_030602845.1. GTDB lineage: Bacteria > Planctomycetota > Phycisphaerae > Sedimentisphaerales > Anaerobacaceae > JAUVYQ01. The sequence goes on from JAUVYZ010000015.1 coordinate 8,618, forward strand.
CGTGAACAGCCCGCTTTGGGGGAAATCGCCTTTGCCCTCGATTTCTACCGGGCCCGTATCATCAGCATCATTGCCCCACTGTGCAATATCAAGATAATGAGCGCCCCAGTTGGTCATCTGCCCGCCCGAGTAGTCTAAAATAAACCGAAATTGATAGTGACAGCGCTGCTCGGTGTACGGTTCCCACGGCGCAGGACCCAGCCACATATCGTAATCGAACCCTTCCGGGACCGGCTCAGCTTTCCAGGTCGGCGGGCACGTGCGGTTGTTTCCCGGTATCCCAACTTTGATGGTGTGCAGCTTGCCGATTCGCCCGTTGCGGACCAGCTCACAGGCGAAGCGAAACTCACTGCCCGAACGTTGCTGAGAGCCGGTCTGAAAAACCCGGCCGAAGCGCTTCACCTCATTAGCAAGCGCACGTCCCTCGGCTATGGTCAAAGTCAGCGGCTTTTCGCAAAACACATCTTTGCCGGTTCTGACCGCGGCAATCGACATCGGTACATGCCAATGGTCAGGTGGAGCAACTGATACGGCGTCGATATCATCACGAGCTAACAGGTCACGAAAGTCGTTGTAAGAGGAGCTCGCGTCAAGACCGGCTGCCTGACGGGTTTTTTCCCGATTTCCGGCATCAACATCGCAAACCGCCACCACCTCGCAGCCGGACATGCCTTTGAATCCCTTCATATTCCCTGTGCCTTTTCTTCCCATACCAATACAGCCCATCGTGATGCGGTTGCTTGGTGCGTTCGCGCCGAACACCGACGCCGGAACAATCGTCGGAACCGCAAAGATGGCTCCCGCAACCACCGAGCTTTTCAAAAAATCCCGTCGGCTTAACGTGTTTGTCTTTTCAGTTCTTTTGCTCTTCATGGTTTTCCCCTGTCCTTTTAATTACGTTATTTCTTTCGCCTCATAACCGCTCAATCCAGATATTGCGAAACTGGACCTTGTTCCCATGGTCTTGAAGCAGAATCGGCCCGGGCTCAGGCCCTTCCGGCCGTCCCGCACCGGTCTTGTTCGGCACTTTCACGTCGTCGTGAATCAATACCCCGTTTTGCCATACCGTCATACGGACGTCCTTGACCTTCCTGGCGTTTTCGCCCTGACCCTCGAATCGGGCCGCATGGAAGATAATATCGTAACTCTGCCATTCGCCCGGCTTCTTGCAGACGTTCTTGTCGGGCGCCTTGAACTTATAGATCGATCCGCCTTCGTTTTTCCTCGGCGGCTGGCCGGAAGAATCCAGAATCTGGAGCTCGTACCGTCTCTGTATATAAACCCCGCTGTTGCCGCGACCCTGTCCCCTCACGTTTGGCGGCAACTGCGGAATATTAAACTCAATGTGCAGCTTGAAATCCCGGAACTCCTCTTTCGTGTAAATGCTTCCCTTTCTTGGCATTATCTCCATCGCATCACCGACAATCTTCCACGCGGGTGCCTTCCCTCCTGGTCCGAGCCACTGCGAAAAATCTGTGCCGTCGAACAACACAATACGCTTCTCTTTTGAAATCCCTTCTATCTTGACCTTTGGCGGCTCAGCATAGTCGTGCCAAATCCGCTCGGCGTCTGCAATGTTGACTTTCCCTTCGTGCACATACATCCGATACCGGAAAACGTGGTCTTTGCCCGGCTCCATCACCCAGTCACCCGCCTGTGAAGGTGCCCAGTTGAAAAATACCTGTCCCGACGGCCATATCCGCATCGGCTCAGGATGCCGGAAATTCTTCGGATGACTGTAGAAGGTAACACCCTGCCAGTCCTTGCTAATCCGTCCGGACGTATCGCACCAGCGCGCCCTTGTAGCGTGGCCGTCCTTGCGCGTCCTGCCCTCGCTTGTCAGATAGGCGGCGTTCTCGCCTTTCCACTCCGCAGCCGCTCGAAAGCCAAACCCACCATAACGATACTGCGGCAGATGCAGTGGACTATCCGCAACAACTCGCTGCGTCGATACAAAATCCCAAAGCCAGTAGCCTTTCTCCGGCCCGCCAACGTTATACACTCGAACGTCCCAAACCTCCTTGAGAACAACCTTCTCACCCTCCGCAGTCTGCAAAGCAACGTGTTCCTGCTCCGCCTCAAAACCCCCATAAACAGGGCCGCTGGTCGTTGAGAGGAACTTCACAAAGCGGACCGTTCCCTGACCTCCGCCGAGATTCCAGAAATCGACTTCTTTGCCTTCGAACTTCGTCTTCGTCCACGGCATCCATATCCCTAAGTGATGAATATGGTCAGCCGGATGAATATCCGTCAGCACAGCACCTGTCGGCGACCACAGCGGATGAATGAACCCGCTGCGGTTATACAATTCGCTTTTCCCCTCCGGTGGCGGCACAATTGCATGGTTGTACTGCAAAATCTTCTTGCCCCCTCGTCGAATCTGCAAAACCGAATCGTCCTTTGTCACTTCCACCCTCGCGTCAGCTTTCGGTGGCTTTAAGCCCCCCTTCACAAGTTGAAACGTCCGTGTGCTTCCCGCTGGAGTAGTGCCGGAAAGTATCCACGAAAGTCGCGGCGGTTCGCCATCCTCTAACTGCATGGGGACCGTCACCGGCCTGAAAGGCTTGATTTCCACCAGCCGTATTGCGCCCGCGATACGCCCCATAGGTATTCCGTCAAGCGCTACGGATACGGGAGTGTCAATCCGGGCGTGCTTTCCCGCTTCAACGGTAATCGTTGCCAGCGTCTCAGCGCAGGTAACCGTTTCGGTTAATAATGCCGCCAATAAAGCGAAAATAAGTATCGAAATGGTCGGAAGTGGTGTGCGATTTGCCATTTTTGCTCCTCCTTTTCAGTTCACCCAATTAGAACTAAGCCGACAACTTCTAACGGGGCTCGAGCTATTTTTGCATATCAACTTTTTTTCTCAAACAGAAGCAAGTATGCTAACAGATTTTCCCGGTTTAATCAAGCATTATCTCACAAATTTTCATTATAGAGTTGATAACATGTCCTCCACAAATAGCGTTTCGTTTTTCACTTTTCTGATTCACAACGCACTATGCAATACGAATATGCCGTTCAGGGTGCAACCGGTTCGCATCACTGCCGGCTGCCTTCTTCCGGGTTTGCCTTGAAGCCGGGCTGGTTATTTACCATCAACGCAAAATCAGCAAAGTCGACTTTTCAGCTACTGGTCAGGTTGTTTCCGATGCCGTTTATTTCTATCGCGGCCCCGGCCCTTATCATTTCCATCCCGAAGCCGCCCGTCATCGTATAATAGAACTACCGGCTGAGTCTGCGTGCGGTTAAGGATTTTTTGTAATCGACCTTACTCTCTCCGTGTCAACAATCAGTTCCACGTGCCCGCAATTAAGACAGATGAGAGCACTAACAGGAACTCCCGTCGTCAGCACCGTTACTAATTTGGCATCCTTGGGACGGGAATAGATTTTTCCCGTGGATTGAAGGTCGCTGGGTTGGAGATTTATGCCCCCACATCTCAGACATTTCTTTTCCTCATTCATAATCCAAAACCTTTCATCTAATTTTCCGTATAACTCTAATAGGCAACTGTGAGACTGTTGAAAGAGTCCTCTATTTTTGATACATATAATACCTGAAGTGGGAAAATGTTTGCAAGTGAATATTCCGAAATCGTGGAGTTGTTTTTACAGCAATATTATTCACTATCCCGGCTGTACGGCCGCCTACGGGCTGAAAAGGGTTTTAAGAGAGATGTTTTCGAGCGTTCAGGATAAAAAACTACCGCTGGGCAAAGGGCTTTATGAACGCAGCAAAAGGGACTTTTTCAACAGCTCCGTTGCCCCCTTATTTCTTATAGATATTTTTGAAAGTTTATTCTTGACGGATAAACATAAATAGGTTTTATTTACAGGCAAGGGTGGTGATGAACACGGAATGTGTCGGGCTGTAATGGCTTGTAGGGAAGAGCTTGTGTATTTTATAGGACGGTCAAAATATCTATACTTAAGTTTCTTGGAAAGGATTGAATAATGCGAATTGTCAAACTTTCGGGGGTTTTTCTTGTATGTGCCTGTGTCGTTCTGATAAATGGTTGTGGCCCGGAGCAGCTCAGAATCCAAAACGCCGCACTGAGCAAAAGAAAAGCGCAGCTTGAGAGTGAGCTGCAGGTTACCAGGCTAAAACTCCAGCAGTTAGAAAGACAAATTGCTTACGCTGAAGCGCTTGACGGTGTCGAGGTAAAGACACTGCAGGAAAGAATTGCCGCACTTCAAGAAGACCGGGCTAAAAAGCTGGAATTGATTGCTTCAATGCAGCAGCAGTTGCTCGGCGGAATGCCGCTCCCGGTCGAGCTCAGTATTATGCTGGAGGAGTTTGCCGAGCGCGAGGATATGGTTACCTTCGACCCGGACCGGGGCATAATGAAGTTCAAGAGCGACTTGCTTTTCAAGAGCGGCAGCGACGAGGTGTTGTCGGCAGCGGTCCAGGCCATCAAAACGCTTTGCAAGATTCTGAATTCCGAAAAGGGCAACAAATTTGATATTATAGTTGCCGGCCACACAGACGACCAGCCGATTCGCTATTCACGTGCAAAGCATCCGACCAACTGGCACCTGTCGGCCCACAGGGCAATATCCGTCCTGAACGTAATGGCGGGGAGCAATGTTGCTCAGAAGCGAATGAGTGTGCGCGGCTTTGGCGAACTCCGGCCGATTGTGCCGAATGAGCCCGGCAACAAAGGCAATAAACAAAACAGACGAGTCGAGATTTACATTGTCCCCGAGGGAATGTAGTCGGGATTCGTTGTTAGATTTATGACGGGGACCACGTCTTGAGGGTTCGGGCCCCGTTTTGCGGTCCCGTACCAGGTAGGTGTGAGTGCGTCATCCGGCGCCGCATCGACGGACCTGAGCTCAATTGGTGCGGGACAAAATGGGGACATAGCTGCGAGGTACGAGCACCCGTATACGAGAATGGCGGAACGCACTTTAATTATTATCAAGCCGGACGGCATACATCGGCATTTGGCTGGTGAGATAATTCGGCGATTTGAAAAAAAGGGCTTCAAGCTCGCTGCCGCAAAATTTATGCAAGTCTCTGAAGAGCTGGCCCGCCAGCTCTATGCCGTTCATCAAAGCAAACCTTTTTTCGAAGGTTTAGTAAAGTATCTCTCTTCAGCGCCGGTACTTGTGACGGTCTGGCAAGCGCAGGGCGTTATAGATATGACACGCAGGATGATGGGGGCGACTTTCGGCTACGATGCGGAGCCGGGCACTATTCGGGGGGACTTTGGCTGTTCAAAAGGATACAACCTCGTTCACGGCTCGGACAGTCCCGAATCAGCGGAGCAGGAAATCAAGCTGTTTTTCAGGCCTGACGAAATCATCGACTACGAATTAGCTGATGTGGACTGGCTTTACGGCAAAAACGATTAGCCCGAAAAAGCGAGCAGCCCACAAGCACGGCAATCTCGTTTTCAACTCAAAATTCAACACTCAAAATTCAAAACTATCTCTTCCTCGCACCGCGGCAATCTCGTTTTCAACTCAAAATTTAACACTCAAAATTCAAAACTATCTCTTCCTCGCACCGCGGCAATCTCGTTTTCAACTCAAAATTCAACACTCAAAATTCAAAATTAAATTACGGGGGGTTTACTTTCTAACTGGGCAGAGATACTAAATCGGCGGGAAGTGCGCTGCCTCGCCAGCACGCGTTGAAAAAAACCCTCTCCCAAGTGAGTTTACACTGAGCTTCGGAGTTCACCCTGAGTGAAAGAGTTTACA
>JAUVYZ010000043.1 GCA_030602845.1 Phycisphaerae bacterium
GTCCCCGCAGAGCTCGCACATATCTCTGTGGACTATGAAGCCCTCAATGAGGTCGGGGCGATGATGGGCTCCGGTGGTATGGTCGCACTCGATGAATCCGACTGTATGGTGGATATCGCCAGGTATTTCCTCGACTTTACACAGAATCAATCTTGCGGCAAGTGCACTTTCTGTAGAATAGGTACCCGGCGTATGCTGGACATTCTTGAACGCTTGTGTGAAGGCCGGGGCAGAAAGGGAGACATTGAAGAGTTGGAGCACCTCGCTCAAATGGTTCAGAACGCAAGTTTGTGTGGACTTGGCAGAACGGCACCGAATCCGGTTCTTTCCACTATCGAATACTTCCGAGACGAGTACCAGGCTCATCTTGAGAAACGCTGCCCTGCCGGCAAATGCAAAGCCCTTATTACATATTCGGTAACAGACGATTGCATCGGCTGCAGTTTATGCGCTCAGCATTGCCCCGCTGACGCCATTGAAATGCAGCCGTATCAGAAGCATGAAATCGACACCGATAAATGTATTCGCTGCGGAACGTGCAGGAGCGTATGCCCAACGGATGCGATTAAGGTTGAGTAATAATGCCGAAATTGACCATAGATAATCGTGAGGTTGAAGTTGATAACGGCGTCACGATTCTTGATGCTGCCGCCAAACTAAGAATCGAAATTCCCACGATGTGTTTTCTAAAGGGTTATAAGGCTTCAACCAGTTGCATGGTGTGCCTGGTCAAAGTCAATGGTTTGGGCGGGTTTGTGCCGTCCTGCGGAACTATTGCGCAGGATGGTATGCGGGTTGAGAGCGACTCTGAGGAAGTCAGGCAGGCAAGAAGGGCAGCTTTGGAATTGCTGCTGAGTGACCATCTCGGCGACTGCATTGGCCCCTGTCAAATCACCTGTCCCGCCCGAATGAATATTCCATTGATGATTCGGCAGATTGCGGCCGGCAAGCTTCGCGACGCAATTGCCACCGTGAAGCGAGATATTGCACTGCCCGCAGTGCTCGGCCGAATTTGCGCAAAGCCCTGCGAACGGGCGTGCAGGCGGGCGGCCTTTGATGACGCCGTTTCAATTTGTCTCTTGAAACGCTACGTAGCCGACATCGACCTGCAATCTGCAAAACCGTATTTGCCGGATTGTAAACCCAGGCAGGATAAGCGAGTGGCTATTGTCGGGGCCGGACCGGCTGGATTGGCTGCTGCTTATTATCTGACCCAGGATGGCTTCAGTTGCACGCTCTTTGATGAGCACGAATCCGCCGGGGGCGGACTTCGCTATGCCCTCTCTGAAGAGCAGCTTCCGAGAGCCGTGCTGGATAAGGAAATCGCTTTGATTATGAAACTGGGCGTGCAGTTTCAGGGACAGGCACGAATAGGGACTGCCTTATCGATGGAAGATTTGCGCAGGGACTTTGATGCCGTGTTCGTGGCGGTCGGAGAGCTAAAGGCAGGTGTCCCCGCGTGGATGGGACTTGAAACAGGCCCGAATGGTATTGTAATAAACCGCAAAACTTATGAGACAAATCTGGCGGGCGTATTTGCAGGTGGCGACGCCGTTCGCAGCTCCCGCCGTTTTGCTTGCCCCTCTGCTTCTTGCGAAGCAAACCGAGGGGCTTCGCAAAAACGAAGCAGCGGGGGTACCGTTAGGGCAGTGGCGGACGGAAAGGAAGCGGCTGTGTCTATCAGTCAGTATTTGTCCGGCCGGCTAATAACAGGGGCGACTAAGGCGTTTAACACGCATATTGGCAAACTCAAAGATGGGGAGATAGAAAAATTCATCGCCGGCGCCAGTAAAGCCCCACGCCTAACGCTGGCAAAAAAGGACTCCGGCTTCACCGACGAGCAGGCTCGCGACGAGGCGGCTCGGTGCTTGCATTGTGACTGCCGAAAGGCCGAAACCTGTAAATTAAGGCAATATGCCCACGACTACGGCGCCAGGCCGGCCCGCTACAAGCCTGTCCTGAGCCGGGTCGAAGGAGGCGAGCGCCGCTCGTTTGTTCAGCTCCCTTCACACCCCGATGTAATTTATGAGCCCGGTAAGTGTATAGACTGTGGACTTTGCATACAGATTGCTTCTAAGGCCGGCGAAAAACTTGGGCTCACCTTCATAAGCCGTGGATTTGACGTTCGGGTCGCCGTCCCTTTTGGCCGCTCAATTGCTGAAGGTCTCAAGCATGTCGCCGGCAAATGCGTAGCTGCTTGCCCAACGGGAGCTCTGGCATTTAAAGTTAAATCGTGAGTGGTGAGCCAAATGAGCCGCGACCGTAAGGGAGCGGACGAAGATCTAATTAACTAATTAACCAATTAACTAATCTTCTATTGCCCTTTGCAACCCATCCAGGGACACGAATCCCTCTGAGCACAATTCACGCAGCTATGTTTAGTCGAAAACAGAGGCAGCACGACGAACGCATCGAGAGCAAATACAACGAGTAGAATCAATAGCGGCCAGGAGAAGCTGCGTACGACAAGGCCGGCGCCGAACAAAATCGGTATGAACCACAGCGGCACAATGACGGGAATGTGCTTCTTGAACTTCTCCTTGAAGTGGCCGCCGTCTTTTTTCTCTCGAAGCTTTGCAGCAATGCGCCCGTATCCGCACGGGCATGTCCTGCCGTTCCAGCGCGGGCAGTAGGGACACAAAAATATCATAATCCAGAATGCCCCGGCCACACTGTATATCACGTACGCAATCGCCGCAATCCATCCCCATACCGGGTCCTCGAAGCCCACGATGAAAATGGCGGCCCCTAACACGGTCATAGCTATATAGGGAAGATTGTTGACAAGCTCCTGGGCACACGAATATTCGTGTGCTGGCTGATAGTCTTTATTGTTTGATACTTTTCCATTCATAATTGAGTAAATCCTTTGCCTTCTTATCTATGTTAGCTACACGCCGGTTTCTTGCAGATAGCTTGCCCTTTTACCTGCCTATGTAAGTAATGCAGAGCTGTTGGAAGTTATTCAATCCGCCTTGCCGGAGACAAGACACCAAAATGGCAATTACGATAACGATTATACACCTGATTATCAAGGGAGTATACAATAATTGTAAAACTTTAAAATGACTATTGACATTCGAACTAAAATGCTGTATAGGTACATCTGTGAAAATTTACTGTTATTTTTGGAGGAAATTTTATGGAACCGCGCAGAACAATTAGAAGATATTTGCTGTCGGTTGCCTTTGGGCTCGCACTATGGGTAGCAATGGGCTATTACGGTGCCGCTGAGGCGGCAGATTGGCCCAACTGGAGAGGGCCAAATCACAACGGCATATCGAATGAAACCGGCTGGAGCGCAACCTGGCCGAAAGACGGGCCGAAACTGCTGTGGAAAAAGTCGATTGGAACCGGATTTTGTTCGATTGCTGTAAGTAATGGCCGGGCCTACACAATGGGCAACATCAATGATAATGATATACTCTATTGCTTTGAGGCCGATACCGGCAAACAAATATGGAAGAAATCCTATCCGTGTCCTTTATTTAAGAAAAACCATGAAGGCGGTCCCGCCGCGACACCAACAGTAAACGGCGACTCAATTTACACCTTTAGCAAAAATGGTGATGCTGTCCGTTTTAAGGCAGCGACCGGCCAAATAGTATGGCATAAGAATCTGACGAAGGAATTTGGCACCAAACCGCCCACTTGGTACTTTGCCGGTTCGCCGTTTGTGGCAGGCGACATTGTCATTTATAATGCGGGCAGTGCAGGCATCGCTCTTAACAAGGCAGACGGGGGTTTAGTGTGGAAAAGCGGGACCACTGCACCCGGCTACGCTACCGCAGTGCCTTTCACTATGGGCAACCAAAAATGTGTGGCGATATTCGGATTCAGAGAGATTGTTGGATTGATTGCAGCAACAGGAAGACAGATGTGGCAGTTTCCGTGGAAAACACGCTGGGACGCCAATATTGGAGACCCTATCATTTCAGGTAACACAGTGTTCGTTTGTACCGGATATAACAGGGGCTGCGCGCTTTTGAAAATCGAGGGCAGTAATGTTACTGAAGTTTGGCAAAATAAGAACATGCGGAACCATTTTAACAGCTCGGTGCTGTGGCAGGGACATATTTATGGGTTCGATGATGCGAAGGAGCTGAGATGTTTGGATTTTAAGACCGGGCAGATGGTGTGGTCAAAGGGAGGACTGGGCAAAGGAAGCCTTATGATTGCCGATGGTAAGCTGATTATCCTTAGTGAAAGGGGCAAGCTGGTAACTGCACCGGCTTCACCGGCGGGGTTCAAGGAGCTCTCATCGGCGCAGGTTCTGACCGGCAAGTGCTGGACCGTTCCGGTCCTGGCAAACGGTAGAATCTACGCACGAAATGCCGTAGGCGACCTGGTTTGTGTCGACGTCGGAGGATAAGACCGCAGTTATTTTAGATGCACGCCAATCGAAATTACGGTGACAAATATATATAGAATATCTACCGCCAGGAAATTTATAGTTTCACTTAGAGGATTTCTATGAGTTTGTTAAGGACAATTAAGGACTGTCTACTCGTGACAATCTTTGGGGTTGGATTATGTTTAATTTGTATGGGCCATTACAGTACCGCTGAAGCGGCGGATTGGCCACAATGGCGCGGGCCCAATCGTGATGGAATATGCACTGAGACCGGCTTGCTCAAAAGCTGGCCCGAAGGCGGACCGAAGCTTTTGTGGGAAATCACGGGTCTTGGCAAGGGCTATTCCAGTCTCACAATCGTTGATGGCAGGTTCTATACAATGGGCGACGTCCGACTCGGGTCTGAAAAAGTGCAATGTGTTCTTGCCTACGACCTGTCCACATGCAAACGGTTGTGGACGGCGAAAGTGGGCGCACCGCATAGCGACGGCCCACGCTGCACGCCGACCGTCGATGACGGTCTTGTCTACGCAATAGGCACGGATGGTAACATAGTGTGTGTCGATGCGGATACCGGCAAAGTGCGTTGGCGAAAGAATTTCCAGAGTGACTTAGGCGGCGGGAAAAACCCTAACTGGAAATTCAGCGAATCACCACTCGTCGATGGCGACAAACTATTATGCACACCCGGCGGCCGGAGCGCCGTCATGGTTGCACTTAAAAAAAAGACCGGAGAACTTATTTGGAAATGTTCTATGTCCGACATCGGCCCAAGAGGAAAGAACGAGGCGGGCTATTCGTCCATCGTCGTCGCCGAAGCCGGCGGCATCCGCCAGTACGTCCAGTTGACGAACAAGGGATTGATAGGTGTCGCCGCAAAAGACGGCAGCTTCCTCTGGGGATACAACAAAATAGCAAACCGGACAGCCAATGTTTCGACCCCTGTCGTTCGTGGAGAATACGTATTCTGTTCTACCGCTTACAGCACCGGCAGCGCGCTGCTCAAGCTGACCGATGCAGCCGATAGTGTCAGCGCCGAAGAGGTTTACTTCCTCAATGCCCGCACTTTTCAGAACCATCACGGCGGCTTCGTCCGAATCGGCGACTATATCTACGGCGGCCACGGCCACGGCAAGGGCAAGCCGACCTGCATCGAAATGAAGACCGGCAAGGTAATGTGGCAGCAAGACCAGCCGGGCGGTGGCTCGGCAGCCGTGCTTTACGCCGACGGCCACTTGTACTTCCGCTACCAGGACAACGTCGTGGCACTTATAGAGGCCAATCCTCGCAGATACAATCACAAAAGTACCTTTACGCTCCCCAAACGCTCCGGCATGAGCGGCCCCGGCTGGGCACACCCGGTCATCGTCGACGGCAACCTCTATTTCCGCCACGCCGACGTTTTGATGGTCTATGATATCAAGGCCAAATACAGCCGGGCGACCCAATAGCATATGTCCGATAAGCTTGACATTACCCCCCTTAAATAAATTGTAATATTGACCTTTGCGGAAAGGACAGTATAATTACGCCGAATGATGAGCGATGAGTAGTTAACCAGGATTGACGAGAGTGCAGTTTGCTAAAAGGATGTAAATATGATAGAGGTTAAGGAGCTTCGCCGAAGTTTTGGGCCTATTGTTGCCGTTGACGGTGTATCGTTCAACGTTGAAAAGGGAGATGTACTCGGTTTTCTTGGCCCTAATGGCGCAGGCAAGACCACCGTAATGAGAATACTGGCTTGCTTTCTCAGGCCCGACAGCGGCTCGGCCAGCGTGTGTGGGTTCGACATTTTGAAAAAACCCGTCCAGGTGAGGCGGTCACTCGGATATCTGGCAGAGAATGCACCGGCATATAACGAGATGACGGTAGGGGCGTTTTTGAACTTTGTTTGCGATGTCAGGCAGATTACCGGCAGTAAGCGTAAGCAGTCACTCGACCGTATTGTTCCGATGTGTGCGATTGAATCTGTGTACCATCAGACGATTGAGACGTTGTCAAAGGGATATCAACGCCGTGTGGGCCTCGCTCAAGCATTAATTCACGACCCGGATGTCCTTATTCTCGATGAGCCTACTGACGGCCTTGACCCTAATCAAAAATATGAGGTCAGAAAGCTCATAAATAAAATGGCCAGCGATAAATGTATTATTGTCTCGACCCACATCCTTGAAGAGGTTGAGGCTGTGTGCTCGAGGATGATAATCATTTCCAGGGGCCGGATACTGGTCGACTCAACACCTGAGAAGTTGAAGGAGAAGTACCGATGCACCCTGGACGAAGTTTTCCGCAAGATTACCAAGGCCAAAGTCGCTTAGACTTTGGTTTTTTTTAGACGGCAATGGAAGCGTAACATTTTGCAGAGGAGTACAAAAATGCACAGCTTTTGGGCAGTGTTCAAAAGGGAGCTAAAAAGTTATTTTACGACCCCTTTGGCGTATGTATTTCTTGTTATTTTCCTGTTCTTTTCCGGCTATCTGACATTCAAGCAGGGCTTTTATGAAATGCGACAGGCAGATATGCGGGCGTTTTTTATAAGTTTGCCCCTGCTGTTTGTTTTTATGGTGCCTGCAACAGCGATGCGTCTGTGGGCTGAAGAGCGCAAGGTCGGCTCGATTGAGCTGCTGCTTACTTTGCCCATTACAGTAACGCAGGCGGTTTTGGGAAAGTTCTTGGCAGCCTGGCTTTTCCTTGCCATTGCTTTGGCCTTAACTTTCCCTATGGCCATTACCGTTTGTTATCTCGGAGACCCCGATGTCGGCTTGATAATTACAGGGTACCTCGGCAGTTTGTTAATGGCGGGAGGATTTCTTGCTATCGGCTGTTTCTTTTCGGCGGTCAGCAAGAGCCAGGTTATTAGTTTTGTACTCTCGGTGGTTGCCTGTGCCGTGCTTGTTTTTGCAGGTATGCCCACAACGCTCAATTTCGCTTCGACCTTCTTACCTGCTGGTTTGGTTGCAGCGATAGAGAATATGAGTTTTCAGACACACTTTGAGTCGATCCAGAAGGGTGTGCTGGAGTTTAAAGACCTTTCTTACTTCGTATTGTTAATCGTTGGCTGGGTTGCTGCCAGCAGTATTGTCTTAAATGAAAGGAAGACCGGCTAATGAACAGAACAATACGGGCAATTATTGGGGCGTTCTTTGTCCTGCTGATTACTTTCTGTGCCATAAGCATTTGCCAGAACATTGGTAAATCCTTGAAGCTCGATGTAACCGACCAGAAGCTTTATACCCTTTCGAATGGGACTAGGGCAATCCTGGCTAAACTTCATCAGCCCATTAAAGCTAAGCTTTACTACGCAAAGACCGCTGCACTGAAAGGGCCCGACCAGATTAAGTATTTCAACAATTATTACGAGTTCGTCAGGGCGTTACTCGAAGAATATGTCGCAGAGGCCGAAGGTATGATTGATTTACAGGTAATCGACCCGAGGCCTTTTTCAGAGGATGAGGTCCAGGCAATGCGCTATGGCTTGACGAGATTTTTCATAACCGAAGAGGAAAATTTTTTCTTCGGACTGGTGGTGCAGACGCAGTTTGGGGTCGAAAAGGTTATACCGTTCTTTTCGCCGGACAGGCAGAATTTTGTTGAGTATGACATAAGCTATCTCATAGACACCGCAATTACCCGTCAGAAAACCAGAATTGGTATAATGAGTTCGCTGCCGGTAATGGGTGATGACGTTAGCCCCTATATGGCCGAGTTGATGCGGAGGCAGAACCAACAGCCGAAGCCGCCCTGGACTATTGTTCAGCAGTTGCGCAGGCAGTATGAAGTCAAGACTGTCGCCACGGATGTGAATGATATTAATGACGTTGATATTCTGTTGGTTATTCACCCCAAGGACCTGCCGGAAAAAACTTTGTTTGCGATAGACCAGTTCGTACTCAAAGGCGGCAGGACGATTGTGTGCGTTGACCCTCATTGTATTGTGGATAGGCCCGACCAAACGGCGATGCCAACGAGACCTCCTTCGGCCAGTTCCAACCTGGACCTGCTTCTGCGGACCTGGGGACTTGAGATGCCCCAAAATACATTTGCCGGGGACAGAAATATCCTGGCAGACCCGAGGCGTATAACGCGAAATCCCAGAATGGATAAGATCATTGGCTACCTTAGTTTGACACCGGCAGGAGAATGTTTCAATGCCGACAATGTTATTACGGCCGAGCTTAACCAGGTCGAAGTTTTGTTCTCCGGTGTGCTGAGGGAAATTGCGGATTCAAACCAGGTGAAAAGCAGTGACGAGATTGAGCGAACGCCGCTTCTTATGACGACTAATCAAGGCAATAGCTGGAAGGTTACCAGTCCCTATGAGCTGATGATGCTGAATCCACAACGCCTTATGGACAAGTTTGCCCCCGGCACTGCGCCTGTACCAATGGCTTATCTGATTGCAGGTCGTTTTAAAAGTAGTTTTCCCGATGGTATCGAGATTGAGGTTGAGTCCGAGCAGGACTCTTCAGACAAACCAAAAGACCCGAATGATACCCCCACAAAAACCAAAAAAAGGATTAAAGGTCTAAAGCAAGCCGCAGAAGACTGTGCAGTGGTCGTGTTTGCGGATGTTGACTTTATAAGCGATTTACTGGCGTATGGCGATTCTTTCTTCGGCATCGGCAAGATTATTGTTGGTGATAATAGTGCTTTAATGCTGAACACAATTGATAAGTTGGGTGGGTCAGGCGATTTGATTTCAATCAGGTCCCGAGGAAACTTCAGACGGCCGTTCACTGTTGTTAATAAAATAGAAGAGCAGGCAAAAGAAGAAGAACGTCAGGAAGTGGCAAATATTAACGCCCAAATTGCAGTCTTCCAGAGCGAGTTACGCTCTATTGTGGCTTCGGCACCAAAGGGAGAACAAGAGGTCATCGGCAGTTCCATCATGGAGAAAAAGCAGGCACTTGAATTGAAGATACATCAGGCCCAGCGCGACTTGCGCGAAGTTAAGATGACCAGACGCGAGCGCATTGAGCATTTGGGTAATAAGCTCCGCAGCTTTAATATGCTGATGACACCCGTGGGGACACTGATAATTGCTATAGTATTGGGTATCTATCGGAGTGTAAAAAAGAGGCATTATATTAGTCACGCAAGTGACGCCTGATTACTGTTTCGAGAATCGAGGTTCGAGGAATGAGCAACAGAAAACTTATAATATTGGGAATTGTTGCGGTTCTTATGGTGATTTGGGCTGTGGTTCAGTCACGGGTTTCCAGCAGGCCCAGGACACAGCCCGATGCACCGGCTTATCTTATCCAGGGCCTTGATACCGCTGATATAGGCAGTATCGTTTTAGGAGTGGGCGAAAAGGCGGTGACCCTGAAACGCCAAGCAGGGCGCTTTGTCGTCCTGAATAAGAACAATTATCCCGCCAAAACCAGCGAAATAAACAAGCTCATTACCTTGTGTCTGGATATTCGAGCCGGGGAATTATATACCGATGACGCAGCGAACCACAAAGACCTTGGGGTAACCGAGAAAGACGCCGGCACTGTTGTTAAGTTTTTGAGGCCGGATTCGAATTCATCGCCCCTTACAGGGGTGGTTGTAGGAAAAGCTAAAGAGCAGGCTTCGGTGAGTTCAGTCCAGCAGGCGCAGGGTACTTACGTGAGATTGCTTCCGGGCGATAAGGTTTACCTGGTACCAACGGTACCATTAGTTAGAAGCCGGGCCATCGATTATATTGAGCAAGAGCTTATTTCCGTCAAGCGCGAAAATATTGAGTCAGTGACGGTCGCTTCTCTGGATGACGAATATACGCTGAAACCAACCGAAGATGCCAAAGGATTAGTGCTGGAAAATATGCCTGCCGGCAAAAAGTTAAAGGACAATGAAGGGGGCAGAGTTTTCACCGCCTTGACGAATCTCAGATTTGATGATGTTATGAAAGAGTCGGCCGAAAGCAAAAAATTGACCTTTGATAGGAAATTTGTTTGCAGACTTAAGGATTC
>JAUVYZ010000176.1 GCA_030602845.1 Phycisphaerae bacterium
CCGATACCGGCTAGGATAAATAAATACACAAATATGGCAATTAAGTAAGTCATCTCTGCCTCATTTTATGAACTGATTAACGAAGTATTTTGGTGTCAATGGCTCTGCCGTGGCCTGTTCGATCATGTCGTTCCAGTGATAAAGAGCACCGGGGCCGAGGACTTTTCTGCGCAGGTACTCACCGAGCCTCTTATCGCCGATATAACTGACGTCCTTATCCGATTCAAGCTTAAAAACTTTGTGAACTATATGGTAATGCAGTTGGGAAGCCAGTAATTCACCTAACATATAATTATGGTAATAGCAGGGTGCAGTGGTGAAATGAAGCTTGGAAGCCCAACCCGCATCAACAGGCCCCGGAGGTCGTCTAACCAACTGATATTTCTCAACCAGCTCCCACCACAGATTGTTCAAATCCTGGTCGGGATCGGCATAAAGCTGCTTTTCAAAGTTGTACATAACCATAGCCCAGCGGGCAAAAAGGATTTGCTGGAAGCGTAGGTACTTGGCGCTGACTTTTTCGATATTGGCGTGCTGCTGCTCTGAGAGGTTCAGCATTTCCTGCATCCAGGTGGCATTGCGGCTCAGTCGGCCGAAGAACATTGCGATGGCTTCGGTGGTGAAGCTGTGGGCTGGTTCTCTGAGCAGCCAGTCCGGCAGGCCGTCGTTGCCGGATTTCCGGTCGTGGTATTTGCTGTAAACTGCGTGGCCCAATTCGTGTAATATGGTCTCCATCCAGCGTTCAGTATTTTGAAGGTTACACAAAATACGAACATCGCCCCTGCGGTCCACGTCTTCGCTAAAAGCATGTGGATATTTACCTTCACGGTCATATAAATCGCTTCTGGCAAGTATATCATCCACGGGAAGGCCAATGCCAGCGTAATATTTTTCCGCCAATTCTTTGACATCGTGCTTGTTGTAGTAGAGGTCCAAATCCAGCTCGTAGACCAGAGGAGTCCTCTGGAAGAATGGGTCATGATAGTGCCAGGGCAGCAGTTCTTCGGGGGCGATGCCGTAACTTTCTGCCAGGATACGGTCTAATTCTTCCTTCATTCGAGTGAAAGGTTCGTTGGTCAATTCATAAAGCTCGCTGAAGATGCGGTCAAGTTCTTCCACATTCTGCTCGCCCGTGACTATGGAAAGAGTGTGATAACTGTCAAAGTCAAGCTTTCGGGCCGCCTTGTTGCGCAGCTTGACCAATTCGATGAAATCGTCGATAATCGCATCTCCGACCTGCTTGCTTGCTTTCCAGGCGAGCTCTCTTTTGCGGCAATCTTTTTCCGTGGTCATAATTATATAAATGTCGCTCATGGTGACCTTTTTGCCGTCGATGGTGCCGCGAAAAGTGTTGTACTTTTCCTGGATTTTCGTGTCCAAATCGACCAGCTTTTCCAAAAGCTGCGGCTCTATCTGATTCCGCAGATAAGCGTAGTATAACTTATCCAATTGTCGGGCCAATCTGGCGTCCCTGACCTGGCTGGACTCTTTCATGTCTTTAAGGAAGGCATACTTCTGGGGATTACTGTAGATTCGCCGAATCTCAAGTCGCAACTGGCTGTGCTTATCGTAGTATTCCGATTTGCCGGTGGTTGAGGCGTCCCAATAGGTAAGATTCGCCTGTGTCGTCATAGGTTCGATTTTTTCGACATGGGCTGTAATGAACTTTTCCAACTTTCTTTCCTTTGCGTTAGGTCCACAACCAAAAAGCAGAACGGACATAGTAAAGCAAAGAGCTGTCCGTCTAAAGCCGGAACAAATTTTCATACCTTGTCTCCTTGTTAAGCTCAAGAGAAAAAAAGGGCTGTAAGCCCTGGGTAGACACAAAGGCCTGCCCCTACAATTTCGGTACACATAGCGGTTCAAATGCCTTAAAACGATTGTTGTTCGGTGCGAGCAATGATTTCGTTTTGCAGGTCCCGGCCCACATCTACAAAGTAATCGCTGAAACCGGCCACCCTGACGATGAGGTCGCGATGCTGCTGCGGATTCTGCTGGGCTTTACGCAGAATTTCGGCGTCAATGACGTTGAACTGGACATGGTGGCCGTCGAGCTTGAAGTAGGACCTGATGAGATGAGCAAGTTTGTCAATGCCATCGCCGGCGAGTACCTGCGGATTGAATTTCATATTTAGCAGGGTCCCTCCGGTGCGGGCGTGGTCAATTCTGGCAGCTGACTTGATAACAGCGGTAGGCCCTTTCGTATCGGCACCCTGACTGGGCGAGATACCCTCGGAGACCGGCTCGCCGGCTTTTCTGCCGTTGGGCAGCGCTCCTACTACCGAGCCGAAATAGATATGTACCGTTGTGGGCAGCAGGTTGACACGATACTTTCCGCCCTTGGTGTTGGGCCGGCCATTGAGCAGCTCGTAATAGGCGTTAAATACTTCTTTGGCGATACTGTCTGCGTAATCGTCATCGTTGCCGTACTTTGGGCTATGTGCCATCAGCGAGTGGTGCAGACTTTCGTGACCGTCAAAATTGGTCTGCATCGCTGTCAGTAATTCATCCATAGTAACTTTCTGCTGCTCGAAAACATGATATTTTGCTGCCGCCAGCGCATCGGTTACCGTGCCAATACCGACGCCCTGGATATAGGTTGGATTGTATCTTGCGCCGCCGTTGTGGTAATCTAATCCACGGGCGATGCAGTCGTCCATCAGAATTGACATAAAGGGCGCGGGCATGTAATTGGCGTAGAGCCGCTCGGTAACATTGTTAAATTTGATTTTCAGGTCAATAAAATAGCCGAGTTGTTCCTTATAGGCGTCCATTAACTGTTGATAAGAAGCGAATTGGCGGGCATCACCGGTTTGGGGGCCAAGCTGCTCGCCTGAGTTCGGGTCAACGCCGTTGTTGCAGGCCAGCTCGAAAATCTTGGGCCAATTCATATAGCCGGTCAGGGTGCAGCTTTCCTTGCCGAACGAACTGACCGTTACACAGCCGCTGGGGCCGCCGGTGCGGGCGTCTGTCATGCTCTTGCCGTCCTGAAGCATTTCCTTTATAATCACGTCGGTGTTGAATACCGAAGGCTGACCGAATCCGGTGCGAATGACCTCGCAGGCGCGCCGAACGAGCCGGTCCGGATTCTTCTTGCTGAGTTGAATACAGGAGCTGGGCTGGGGCAGACGCATCTCCTCGACCACGTCCAATATCATATATGAAATATCGTTGACAGCGTCACCTCCATCGGTCGCTGTTATTCCGCCAATGTTAATCAGTGCAAAGTCGACGTAGGTTCCGCTTTGTTCTTCGGTGATTCCAACTTTGGGCGGGGCGGGCTGATTGTTGAACTTTATCCAGAAGCACTGCAGCAGTTCTTTAGCGTGCTGCGGCGTTAAGGTTCCTTCTTGCAGGCCCTTTTCATAGAACGGGAGCAGGTGCTGGTCAAGCCGGCCTGGATTGAAGGAGTCCCAGGTATTCAATTCCGTAATTACGGAGAGGTGTACGAACCAGTACGACTGTAACGCTTCCCAAAAATTGCGCGGCGCATGGGCCGGCACGTGTGAGCAGACCTCGGCGATTTGTTCCAGTTCGCTCCGGCGGATGGGGTTGGTCTCCTTCTGTGCAAGTTCCGTTGCCTTGTCGGCGTGCCGCTGAGCGAAGATAATGACGGCGTCGGCACAAATGGCCATCGCCTGGTATTCTTGGTCTTTTTCGTAGGCGCTAGCGTCATTGAAATAGTCGAGTTTCTTTCGGTTTTCTGCGATTGTCTCCTTAAAGTCCAGCATACCCTTGTGATAAATTTTGTCGTCAAGGATGGCATGGCCGGGAGCACGCTGCTCCATAAATTCGGTGAACACTCCCGCCTTGAATGCCTGGTGCCACTTTTCGTCCATCGCGCCGAAGAGTTTTTCCCGCATAGTTTTGCCGGCCCAGAAGGGGATGATTTTCTCTTTGTAAATTTTTCTGACCTCTTCTGTAACCACAAAGGATGTTCTTTCCCGAGTGTTGAGTATGCGCAGGTCCTCGAGGTTATGGCAGCATAACTCGGGGTAAGTCGGCGTGGCCTTGGGGGCCGGGCCGCGCTCACCCACAATCAGTTCGCCATCGTTGATACAAATGGTTTTGTTCTCCATGAGGTACTTGAACGATAGCCCGCGACAGAGAGGAACAGATTCGCGCACGGGGGTATCACTCTTGTAAAACTCGGTCATCAGTTCCGCTCGCTCGGTGGAGATGTACGGTTTGGTCTCAACACTTTGTTTACGCAGTTTTGCCACTCTTTCGTTCATATCACTAACCACTTATTTTGACTTCAAATTCGTAATTATTAAGATTTTCTGCAATCGAGCTCATTTTTTCCTCGTCGGGAGTTTCGGTTTGCATGAGTTTGATGCCGGACGTGAGTCGAGCCGATTTCTCTTTTCCGCCACGGTTATAGGGCAGGAGGTCTATTCCGCTGACGCCCGGCAGTGATGCTGCAAATTTGCCTGTCGCTTCGATGTTTGCCCGGTCGTCATTAAAGCCGGGAATGACCGGTATTCTTATCACGATTCTTTTGCTCGCCTCCGAGAGACGCCTGATGTTATCCAGTATCAGATTATTTCCCACACCGGTAAAACGTTCGTGCACATCACTGTCCATGTGTTTGAGGTCGCAGAGGAACAGGTCGGTTTTTTCACTGACCATTTCTACAATCTCCGGCTTTGCGTAACAGCTCGTGTCCACTGCCGTGTGGATTTCCTGCGCGTGGCACCGACTCAGCAGTGCAAGAAGGAACTCCGGCTGCATCAGCGGTTCGCCCCCGGAGAATGTGACACCACCGCCGGACTGTTCGTAAAAAATGACATCTTTTTTAATTTCAACCATAACCTCACTAAGGCCCATTTCCTGCCCGATAATCTCCCGCGCACCGGCCGCACAGACGTTCACGCATTCACCGCACAGGTTGCATTTACTTGCGTCTGTTACAGGCTGGTCTTCGACAAGCGAAATTGCCTGCGCTGTGCATACCTCTACGCATTGACCACATCCGACACATCGGCCTTTGCGCAGCCCGTGTTCCGGATAGCGTCTCCAACCTTCGGGATTTTGGCACCACTGACACTGCAAGGGACAGCCTTTGAAGAACACCGTCGTGCGGATACCTGGGCCGTCATGT
>JAUVYZ010000253.1 GCA_030602845.1 Phycisphaerae bacterium
TTTTCTTGTTATTGTTTTTTCCAGTTGCCTGTAAGCAACAACATGCTTGAAATCGTGTCCCATCATCTTAAAAAGGAAGGGCTTCACCAGCAGCTCGAACATAATAAAGGTCGATACTGGATTGCCCGGCAGTCCAAAACAAAAAACCTCGTCCGAAACGCCGAAAACCATAGGCCGGCCCGGCTTTACCGCAACCTTCTCGAACAGCAGCTTAATGTTGTTTTCCTCCAGAATTCCCCGAACAAGGTCGTAATCACCTACCGATACACCGCCGGACAAAATCACAACGTCATTTTCCGCTATCGCCTTTTTGACTTTTCCCTCTATAGCTTCTTCAGTATCGGCGGCAATACCATAATTCGTTGCTATCACACCAACGCTTACCGCCTGGGCGGCTAACTGGAATCCATTACTGTTTCTGATTTGACCAGCCGCAGGTTTGCTGCCGGGCTCGACTAATTCATCCCCCGTCGCTATAATGCCGACCCTCGGCTGGAGTGACACCAACGGTTCCACGCAGCCGCAGTTTGCCAGCACTGCGATATGTTGAGCGGCGATTTTGCAGCCTGCTCGAAGGACTACATCTCCTTTTTTGAGGTCTTCACCCTTTAGGCAGATGTTGTCCTCCGTGTCCTTGCTGGTAAACCGAATTTTATTATCTCCCGTGCTTTCGGTGTATTCGACCATAATCACACAATCTGCCCCCTCAGGGACAACCGCTCCGGTCATAATCTTCGCACACTGGTTCCGCCCAATCGTCTTTTTCGGCGGCAATCCCGCAGGAATCGTCTCAATTATTGTAAGCTCATTTGCGAGGTCGGCTCGACGGCACGCATACCCGTCCATAGCTGATTTGTTAAAAGGCGGCACATCAATGTCAGAGACTATCGTCTCCGCCAGTACCCGATTCAAAGCGCGCTCAATGCCGACACGCTCCATATCCAGCCGACGGGCCGAACCCATCATAATTTCAAACGCATCATCAAACGCAATCATCGTATTTTTTCTGAAATTCTTCATATTCCGTTATTGTATTCAGGTTTGTAAACCCTCTCGCTTCCAGCTCGATATACTTGACCCTGCACCGGCTGAACACATCGCTTATTTTACGTCCGCCGGATGACAGAACCTCGTTTATAGCTTTAAGCGCACTTTTGCGGTACACCGCAAAGAGCGGCTCGTATCTTTCATCACCGGTAGTTGGAATAACTATGTCCACCCCCTCAGCTTCCGCAAGCATCCTTCTGACATAGGTCAAATCTATATGCGGAATGTCACACGCTATCACAAAATTAAGTTTGTTGGCTGAGGCCTCCAGGGCCGAAGCTATACCCATCAAAGGTCCCTGCCCCGGTATTTTGTCCCGAACAACCTCGAAGCCAAGAAACGCTAACTTGTCTGCTTCGTTGGCGCTTATAAGTATCTGGCCGAATGTGCCGCGAAGCTGCTCAGAGATTATCTCTACTATGGGCCGGCTCTTAATCGCCAGCATACTCTTATCGGCGCCCATCCGGCTGCTGTCCCCGCCCGCCATAATTATTGCCGTTGCCTTTTCCTGCATTGTCCATTTTCCGTCGGCCAGTCTTATCCGGTCGATATCAAAATCAAAACGTACGGGCGACCCTGTGTGGTCGCCCTGCCCCTCCAAATCAAAATCGAAACGTAGGGGCGACCCTGTGTGGTCGCCCTGCCCCGAAACCACAATTCTGTCCGCATAACTCCTGACCTCCCGGGCCGAGCTTTTCCACGCTTTTTGTCCCCCGCTCTTGACTATAAGAAACAATCCCGGCTCAACCACTTGACGCAGCGAGTTTGATTCGCAAATCGAAACCGCATTAGCCCCGATTATATCAAGCAGAGCGGCCAATCCTTCTTCAAGGTGTGTCTTCATAACACGCAGCCAGAAAACCTGACTCGCACCTGCTGCCAAAAGTCTCGCCGTATCCTTGTCCGAACTGCGGCCGGTCTCTTCCGTAATATAAAAATTTCCATCGAGCGACGAGCAGACTCCGCACCCCTGACCGCCGCGGGGACACTGCCCGTCTCGTTCCTCTATAGCAGTAACCTTTATTCCTGTGATGTCCCTGTCTTTGCTAAATTTTTTAATAAGCGCACAGACCAGCTCGGTCTTGCCCGTTTTTCTGCCGGCAGAACCAATCATCAACATTCCATCGAGCGTGAACATTTTATTCCTCAACGTATTTGGCGGCGGTGGTTGATGAAACAGGCGAGTGTTGCGGCGATTAGGCCGGCGGTCAGACCGAAGAATGCATAGCAAATCAGTTTGAACCAGAAGCCGGACACGCCAAACAGAAAGTGGGAACCAAGCCCCAAGGGTACGAGTAGTCTCTTGCCCAGGCAAAGCAGGTTAGCGAACATCGCAGTAATCCCGATGATTGCAATGGTCAATAGGTGAGGGGTTTTCCTTTTTTCCAGAAAGTTTATAACCACGTCCAAAATAATGCCGGCAACGCCAATCAGCGGCAAGCCCACCATGCCGCCGGCGAGGCGGCCGCCAACGGCAAGTGTCGTGAAAGCTGCCGAGAGCGCACCGGCTGTAGTGCCTGCTTTGCAGCGCCCGAGCAGACGAGCCATGATGACCGGCGTCATCCAGAAAAGAGACTTGTGTCCGGCCAATCCCAGACCCAGCCGGACAGTGCCTATGAACAGTCCTGCAGTAACGCCAACAGCTACTGATACAGCTAACATCCTTAGCTGATGGCTCTTCAAAATGCTATTCCAACGGGCGCCTTTTCTTTCTGTCAACAGGGATCCACGCATTTCTTTGTTCACTCCATTCCACTATCAGAACAGCTTTGCCGCTAATGAGCCGGGGCCGTACCCAGCCAAGAGTATCGTATATATCGTCGGGCGTCGGCTGACGGACAGTAATTTTATATTCAATCGTGATGCCTGATTTATCATAGCTTTTGGCATCGACGCAGCGGGGCAGTTCACGAAGCCCGGGTAAATCAATAAATCGGCCCGCATCACCCTGGGCACGCAGGCCAACGGAGGCAAGCGCGCCTATAACACCCTGACAGGAACCACCAAGACCGCGTAATGGAATCGACGCGGCCCTGGCCAGACTGAAGGCGTCTTCAGTTTTTAGAACCTTGTTGGTAGCGGCGTCTGCAAATTCTATAATTGGACGCTGGACAGCATCAGCCCGCGCGATGCAGACGCCCGGGTCGGA
>JAUVYZ010000033.1 GCA_030602845.1 Phycisphaerae bacterium
CTTTCTTCTTGTTTTCACGGTCGGCAGTCCTGGTATGGCTGAGGATTGGCCAACTTACCGCTTCTCTGTTACGCGAAGTGGGGTTACCACTGAGACCGTAGGACCTGAGCTTTTCCTTCACGGCAGGTATATACCCACTCACCCGCCTACTCCCGCCTGGTCCCAGCCTGCTGAAGAGCTGCCGAGAATGCATGCGGACAATGCTTTTCACGTGGCAATAGCCGACGGTAATGTTTATTTCGGCTCATCAGTGACCAACAAGGTTTATTCTATTGATTCCGCTTCCGGCTGGATAAACTGGACATTCTTCACGGAAGGGCCTGTCCGGTTTGCGCCGATGGTCGTCAACAATCGGATTTACTTCGGCTCCGATGATGGCTGTGTCTATTGCCTCAATGCCCAAGACGGCTCGCTCATCTGGAAATACCGTGCCGGCCCCAGCGATGAAAAGGTCATCGGCAACGGCAGAATGATTTCACTGTGGCCGGTCAGAACCAGTGTTCTTGTTGATGAGGGAACGGTTTATTTCGCCACAGGCGTGTTCCCATTCGAAGGGATATACATTTGTGCTGTGGGCGCCGATGACGGAGCGGTTATCTGGAGAAATGATACAATAGGCGACCGTGCCCATGATCTGGAATACGGCGGTATATCGCCCCACGGTTACCTGGTTGCGTCCAGAGACGTCCTCTATGTTCCTTCCGGCAGGGCTATGCCTGCCGCCTTCGAGCGCAAAACCGGAAAATTTCTTTTCTATGCCTCCCCCGGCGGCAAGCGCGGCGGGACCTGGGCACTGCTGGATGATGACAAGCTTATCGCCGGCGTCGATTATTCCGGCACCCCTCATAAATACGCCTACGATGCCAGAACCGGCAGCCGCAGCGGAGATGCCTTCGGCTGGTTTCCCGGAATTGATATGGTCCTTACCCGAGATTTCTCTTGCGTTCTGACCCGCGACGGCATTTACGGTATCGACCGGGCCGTGTATTCCGAGCATGTGAACAAAACTAACGAGTCGGCAAAAGAGCGTAAAGGGCTGGGAAAAGAGCTCTCGGAGCTGAGAAAAAAGCTCAAAGACGCCGATGAATCCCGCCCCTCCGAGGGGCTGGATGAAAACACAAGCGAAGAGATAAATGAACAGATTGACCGGATAACCCGCAGGGTCAGTGACTTGGCGGCAGAAGAAAAGCGATTAAGGGCTTCCAGCTTTAAGTGGCACTATTCCAGAAAAGGACTGTGTTCATTGATTATGTCCGGCGATGTTCTGTTCGCAGGCGGCGAAGGATTAGTCGTTGGCGTTGATGCACAAACCGGTAAGGAAGCCTGGAAAGGGGATGTATCCGGCAGGGCGGTGGGGCTGGCTGCCTCGGATGGCAGACTCTTCGTAAGTACAGACAAGGGCCCAATCTACTGCTTCGGCGAAGAAGAGGTATCCCAGCCCGTGGATATCAAAATGGCCATCGACCCTTCACCGTATCCCAAAGACAAAGCTACTAAACTTTATGAATCGGCGGCAGAGAGAATTGTAAAAGAAGCATCTGTTAAGAAGGGCTATTGCCTTGTGCTGGACTGCGGCCGGGGCCGGCTGGCATTTGAATTGGCTAAGCGGACCGAGCTGCAAATCGTTGGAATCGAAAAGGACCGAAAGAAACTTGAGTTTGCTCGAGAAAAACTGGAGGCGGCAGGATTATTAGGGACCAGAGTAGTAGTCGAGCCCTGGGACATTTCCAGTCTTCCTGACTACTTCGCCAATCTTGTTGTATCCGATGGGATGCTGATATCAGGCAGGACAGCGGCGTCGAAGAAAGAGATAAGGCGGGTTCTTCGGCCCTGCGGAGGAGTGTCTTTCCTGGGCTCCAGGAGATTCCTGAGCAAAAAAATTTCCTGGAATAAGTTTGTGCGGGGGAAATTGGAGGGGGCCGGCAGTTGGACGCAGCTCTACGGTAATTCGCAGAACACCGCATGTTCCGGCGATGAGCTGGTCAAAGGCCCGCTTGGAGTGTTGTGGTTCGGCGAGCCGGGCCCGCAAAGGATGCTGGACCGACACGGCCGCGCCGAAAGCCCCGTATCAATGAATGGACGGCTCTTCGTCCAGGGAGAGGAAGTCATTATGGCCTACGATGCTTACAACGGCACTTTTCTCTGGAAGAGAGATATCCCTGGAGCCGTTCGCGCCCGCGTCGATGTCGATGGCGGCAATCTTGCCCTCACGGAGGACGGCCTGTACATAGCTGCCCACGAGAAGTGCTATCGTCTCGACCCAGCCACGGGTAAAACGGTTCGCATCTTTGAGATGCCCGACTCGCCTGACGGCAGCCCCCGCCGCTGGGGATTTGTCACCTGTACCGGGAACATCCTTTTCGGCGTGACGGCGATGCCTTTGAGACAAGAATACGCCGCCGCTTGGAAAGACTTTGTTGATAACGACAGATGGAAAGAACGGGGCCAAATTACCCCTGAAATTTACCGGCGCTGGGGAGGTGAAAAAAGCTACTGGGACAGGTATCAAAAATTCAAAAACAATTATCCCGTACCGAATGAAAACCTGCGCAGGTCCTTCCAGCGCTCCGGTGCGCTTTGGGAACCGATAACTAAATTCCCGTCCTGGGACAGCCAGCGAAGCCCGAAGAGCGCTTTGACCGGTCGGCTTATGGGTGGCGATGCCGTATTCGCAATGGACGCCGATACCGGCAAAACCATCTGGACCTATCGCGGAAATGGTATTCCCAACATTTCCGTTACCATTGCCGACGGTACCATTTTCTTCATTGAAGGTACACCAACCGCCGACCAGAGGGCCGCCGCCGTTGCGGAAAAACAGCAGCTTATAGAAAAAGGCGTTTACGAAGAGGGTGCCGAAGCTAACCTCAAACCCGCCGAGGCGGATGTCAGGCTTGTCGTCGCCCTTGATGCCGTTACCGGCGAAACACTCTGGAAGAAACCGCTTGATTTGACCGGGTGCGGCGGTGATAAAATGGGAACCGCTTACGCCGATGGTCTGCTGCTGTTCTTCGGCCATTTTAGCAACCACGACACCGGCTTTTTCAAAAAAGGCGAACTCACCTGGCGCCGCATCACCGCTCTGAATACTAAAACCAGGCAGGTCATCTGGTCCCGTCCGCTCAATTACCTTCGCCGGCCTTTGATTGTGGGTGATAAAATCATCGTCGAGCCGAGGGCCTGTAACCTGCACACCGGCGCTGATTTAACGCGAAGCCATCCCATCACTGGCTTAACCGTGCCGTGGGAATTCCTGCGTCCCGGTCATAGTTGCGGTGTTACCGCCGCCTCTGCCGACACCCTCTTTTACCGTTCATACTGGTCTGCAATATATGATCTTGCTAATGACAGAGGTCTCAGTCTTTTCGGCGGAATTCGACCGGGCTGCTGGCTCAATATGATATCCGCAAACGCCCTGTGCCTTATGCCCGAAGCCAGCTCCGGCTGTACCTGTTCTTTCCCTCTGCGCTGCTCTCTGGCACTTGTAAACAAACCCGCGAAAGCTGCCGGCAACTGGACAGTATTTATTACTCACGGGGCTATGACACCAGTCAAGCACCTCGCCGTCAACTTTGGTGCTCCCGGCGATATGAGGGATGCTCAGGGTACGCTCTGGTTTGGTTATCCTCGCCCGAAGACCGTCTCCAACATCGGCTATGGTTCCTACGAAGTGAAGTTCGATTTGCAGGAAAAGGTCATCGAGGGTATGAGCTACTTCTGCAAGGATTTCAGAGGCACCAGCATTGTAGGTACTGACAAGCCCTGGCTGTTCACTTCCGGCTGCCGGGGGCTCCTGCGCTGCGAACTACCGCTTATTGACGATGGTGCCGGCCAGGAGGGCGGTGTATATACGGTTCGTCTCGGTTTTAAGGCTCGCCGGGGCGACAAGCCGGGCCATCGCGTCTTTGACGTTAAGCTCGGTGATAAAGTGGTGCTGCGAAACTTTGATATCTTAAGAACGGCGGGAAAATCCAACAAAGCCGTTGTCAAAAAATTTAAGGGCGTCCGTATTGAGAATAATCTTGTTCTGGAGCTGGTTCCCAAATCAGCTAATCCACAGGCCAATGAGGTCCCCTTAATCAACTTCATCGAGGTTATTAGAGAGCGCCCGAGGCGCAAATAGTGCGTTTGGTCCGGCAAATTGCCGGATAAAATGCGGTTCCGGTAAGCTGCTTCGAAAAAGTGTAGTGCCCGCGTCAAAAGAATCCTTTGACAAGAGTTCGTTTTCAGATTAAAATTAGAATTCGGTTCACCCAGCCCATCGGATGGGCGGGGTTCACACAGAATTTTATTATGGTGTGAGGGTTGCATTGCTTGACTTGCAATTTTTGAGAGGTAGAAAAATGAGAAGAATAAAGGTATGGTTATTGACGGCGATTGCCGGGGTTCTGTTCTGTCAGCCGTCTGTTTGCATTGCGAGGGGCAGGCCAGGCGTCGAGAGGATTGTCAGCAAACGCGGAATCTGTGTAGTGCTGGGCGATAATAAGTGTGAACTTGCCCTCAAACTGGCACGCAACAGCGAGCGGTTGATATATGTCCAGTTACCACGGGCAGAGGATGTGGAAACGGCACGTCGGGCAGCCGATGCTGCGGGATTATACGGGACACGTATCTTCGTTGAAAAAGGTGCGTTAACAAAACTGCATCTGGCCGACAATATTGCTGACGCCGTTATCGTTGTCAAAGGTCCAATTGGTATTCCTGATGCAGAGGTCCTCCGCGTCCTGTGTCCTCAGGGAAGGGCTTTGTTGGGGCCCAAAGTTTTGACCAAGCCTTTTTCCGAAGGAGTGGACGACTGGAGCCATCCGTATCACGGCCCGGACAACAACCCGCAATCGGAAGACCGCGTTATACTGGCGCCTTACCTAACGCAGTTTCTTGCTGAGCCGCGCTACGCACCCGTGCCACAGGTAGCGGTCGCTTCAGCGGGTCGTGTCTTCAAGGCGTTCGGGCACGTTGCCTTCAAGAGCCGGGAAGAACCCTTCCTCAACACGCTCGCGGCGTTCAACGGTTACAACGGAACGTTGCTCTGGAAGCGGGACCTGGCCGAGGGCGTTATGATTCACCGCAATACTCTAATAGCAACGCCCACGACACTGTACGTTGGCGATGACAAATCCTGCAAGCTTATCGACACGGCGACCGGCCGGCTGACCGGCGAGATAATCCCGCCGGTAGATGTCGCCGGAGGAACCTTCTGGAAGTGGATGGGGCTGGAGAATGGTGTGCTCTATGCGCTGATGGGAGAGCAGGAGCAAAGAGACCCGACAAAGCGGTGGCGCCGGCAGGTACACGGCTGGCCCTGGAGTCCGATATCGAAAGGGTTCAACCAGCCCGAACATCCATGGGGATTTGGGCGAAATGTGCTCGCCATTGACCCAAAAACCAAAGAGGTCCTGTGGAGCCATCGAGAAGACAAGCCGGTCGACAGCCGGGCTATGTGTATGAAAAACGGGCGAATATACATCTTCCGATTTGGGGCGTACTTGGCCTGTCTGAATGCGAAAACCGGCAAGCTAATCTGGCGAAAGACCCCGGCCAATGCACCCGAATTGTTCGAGTCGCTCGGGACATACCTGAATCGACAGGATTGGCGCACCAATTGGCGAACTACAAACTATCTCCTGTGCAGTGACAAGGCTTTGTATTTCGCCGGCCCGCAGGTTGGCAAGCTGCTCGCTGTCTCAACCAAAGACGGCAGTATCCTCTGGGAGAATGCCTACAGTAACTTTCAGTTGGTCCTGCGGGATGACGGGCTCTATGGCATTAGCGGACAAATTGACAAGAAACCAAGCAAAAAGTTTGCTGCACTTACAGGCGAGGTTTTGGCCGAGATTAATCAAAGTCGCCGGGCCTGCACTCGACCGACGGGCTCTGCCGATGCCATCTTCTACCGTGCCAGCGGCGGTTCGGTGCGTTTGGACGTGGCCGGCAATCGGACGCAGTGGATTTCACCAATGCGTCCGCCGTGTCACGATGGCGTGACTATCGCTAACGGTCTATTATACTGGTGGCCTTCAGTCTGTGATTGTCAAAACACACTTTACGGTATCACCTCGCTGGGACCGGCAGGGGACTTCGACTTTAGCCCGCGTGCAACTGAAGCGCGGCGTCTGAAGAAGGGCGCCAGGGATGTGACGAAGGTAGCGAGCCTGCCCGAATCGCCGGCTGACTGGCCTACTTTCCGCAAAGATAATAGCGGCAGTGTAACGACAGAAGCCATCGTTCCTGACAAGGGCAAGTTGCTCTGGCGGTTTACGCCGAAGACACACCGTGCTCCGGCGACCCTTCCTCAGACGGCCCCCGTTACCGCCGGCGGCCTGGTATTTGTCAGCGGTCCTGATGGCATCGTACGGGCCTTTGATGCGGCTACCGGAGATATGCGGTGGAAGGCCTATACCGGTGGGGCGGTCCGCATTCCACCGACCGTCTGGAAGGGCCGTGCGCTGGTAGGCTCCGGCGACGGGTGGGTCTATGCCTTTGAGGCACGGACGGGTCGGTTGCTCTGGCGGTTCCGTGCGGCTCCGGTGGAGCGCAGGATACCTGTCTATGGTTCGCTGCTTTCAACCTGGCCGGTCGCAAGTGGAGTCCTGGTCGAGGACGGGACTGCCTATGTGGCCGCCGGTATCGTCAATTATGACGGCACCTATGTCTATGCGCTCGATGCTGCAACCGGCAACATCAAATGGCAGAACAATACATCCGGTCATCTTGACCGGCAAGCCCGTACAGGAGTGAGCGTGCAGGGACATCAGCTACTTCACGACGGCAAACTTTACCTGGCCGGCGGCACCTCAATCTCACCGGCCATCTACGACGTCTCGGATGGGAAATGCCTGAACAATCCGGAACCGCTCCAACGATGTAATTCGACGAGTCCGCGCGGCTGGGAGCTTTTTCTGCTCGGAGGCCAGGTCGTGGCTTGCGGCAAGCCCTTCTACGCACACCCGAACTATGGAGTTTTCGATAGTACTGTCTTTAACAGGGTTTTACTCGCATCGACTGGCGGTCGAGACATTGTTTGGGTGAGCAACCAGAAAAACAGGAAGGTAACATGCTTCGCTCACATCGACAGAGAGTTATTAAGCAAAAAGATGGCAGAAGCGCGCAATCGGTTCAACGTTGATTGGCGGCAGCTTGGCATTAGTGATAAGCCGTTGTGGAACTACGACTGTAAAGAAAGTGTTGCCCTGGCAGTGTGCAGCAATGCCGTGGTGGTTGCCAAGAAATCTGAAATCGTCGTCTTGAATCTTCAGGACGGCAAGATGTTGTGGTCGAAGCCATTGCCGTCGGCCCCGGTTCCCTGGGGCCTGGCCGTTGACCGCGATGGTCGTATAATAGTAACTCTTGAAGATGGACAGGTTTTATGCTTTGGTTGAAGTGACCGAGCGTAGGAGGTTAATGAGAATGCGAAAAATTAGTTACTTAAAAGTTGGTTTTACCTTGGTCGAGCTATTGGTGGTCATCGCAATTATCGCCTTGTTGATGGGGATAATACTGCCTGCGATGGGCATGGTCAAATCCTTGGCTGCCGAAAAGTCTTGCGCCAGCAATCTTCGGCAGATAAACTTTGCCTTGGTGATGTACGCGACCGACGATGACAACGGCCGCTACCCACTGGAGCCGACCGAGCACAACCCTCATCCGGATTTGTTGAAGCAGCTCGGTGCATACAAGGGAGGCCTTATTAAATCTTTTTACTGCCCCCAGGGTCCGTACCTGGAGACGTTCGCGAGCAGTCCGGCTTATATACCCGAAGGGGTGACCGATTCGGTGATTGATACACCTCAGAACCGCCTGGACGGCAACATCTCCTATGTGTACTGGAGCTTTAAGGCCAACAAATATATGGATGGAACCACAACGGGCAGTGAGAACAAGAAGCATTGGCGCAACCCCAAATTTTTCATCCCGCGGCAGTTGACATTAACCGGCGTCAAGTGGTTATACCCCGACCGGCCGTCGCCTAAGGCGCCGAACACCCAGCGATGGGTCATGGGCGATTTTTTCCGTCGCGGGGCGCCTTTCCCGCACGGCCGCAGGCACGCACGCGGCCTCAACATGGTTTTTCTGGACGGGCACGTCGACCTCGTCATCGGCAGGCCCAGAGACAACTATCGCTGAACCGTGGAAGCATAGAACGGAGTTTGCAGTGATTAAACTATATAGATTAGTTCTGCTGATTTGCCTTTGGCTTTGTATCCAAACCCATCCTGCATTGGCGTGCAGATATAACGTTCGCGAGACCGGCTTTGTTGACCTGGGTATTGAGCCGTATTATCTTTTCGGCTATGTCAGCAAAGATACCACGCCAGAGATTACTTCCACCTTCAAGCAAGTATCGTACGCTGCCCTTATGGACAGCAGCATCAGGGTTGAAGTAATTGATACCGACCAACAAAAAGACCATCCGGCAATGAAACTCCTTGATTTATGGCGGATACAATCTTTTCCTTCTGCGGTTCTTCTCTCGCCCGATGGACAATCGCTTCCCGTACCTGTTACAAAGCCCGGCCGGCCTTTCAAAGAAACGCTTTGGTCGGCACTTGACGATATTCTCTCATCGCCAAAGCGTGAGGAAATCGTCCAGCAGGTCAGTAAGACCTACGGTGCAGTGTTGTTGATTGAAGGAGCCGATGCGGAACAAAATAAAAAGGCAAAGGTCGCTGCTTCCGGCGCCATTGAGAAAGTAAGTATGCAAATGGAATGGATGCCTAAGCCCATCGCTTATCCTCCTGTCCTGCTCACGATAGGGTCAGAATCATTTTCCCGGGAAAAAATCTTGCTCTGGAGTCTGGGGCTGGATGCGGAAAAAGTGAGCAAGCCGTATGCGGTAGTCCTTTACGGAAGAGCTCGATGGATCGGCCCACTGTTTGAGGGTGAACAAATAACCGAAACTGACCTGGCTAATGTCCTTTTCGTAATCGGTGCTGACTGCGAATGTGGATTTGACTATAGATGGTTGCAGGGTACGATGCTGCCGGTCAGATGGGATGAGGAGATGCAAGCCCGGGTGGCGGAAAGTTTAGGATTTGACCCTGAAAACCCTATGATAAAGATGGAGATGAGCCGGATAATAGGAAGGGGTTATTCTTCCTACCCCGGCGTGCCCTTTGGATACGAGGAGTTTGTTGTAGGATCTGTTAATGAGCCCGAGCAAATCCTGTCTGCCCCGGCTCAAAATACTGCCTCGCCTGTGTCCACTGCCGCCGAATCGGTTTCAGGAGAATCCGTCCTTGCTGAGAGTGAACCAGTCTTACAAAAACCATTATTCCTCATTGCCGGTTTAGCGGTTCTTATCATAGCCGTGGGTCTGTTTATCGTCTTCCGGGCGGCGAGGAGAAATTCATGACCATATTGAACCTTATCTTCAAAGAAATTATTCACCGAAAGATAAATTTCATACTTGGCTTGTTAGCAGTCCTGATAGCGGTGGCGTTATTTATATCGTTTTTCACTGCTGGGCAGGCTTCCAGCCGTGAGACGACCCGACTAATGCGGGATATGGGATTTAATCTTCGTATCATCCCCAAAAAGACAGACATGAGCAAATTCTGGATGGCCGGCTTTTCCGAGCACACTATGCCCGAAGAATACATTGATACCTTCGCTTCTCAGAAAGGCATTTCATACAACCACCTGGTGGCCACTCTTCAGACAAAAATATTATGGCGGGACGTTGAGGTAATCTTGACCGGCCTGGAGCCGGAGCGCTGTCCGCCCGGCAGAGAGAAACCACCAATGGCCGTCGAAATTAAGCAAGGTCCTGCCTATATTGGGTACGAGCTGGCCCAAAGACTGGAACTTAAAAAGGGCAGCACAATAGATATCCGCGGCAAAACCCTGACTGTAGCAAAGACTTTGTCTGAAAGCGGCGGTGTTGATGACATACGAATACAATGTCATCTTCGTGACGCTCAGGACATCTTAAACTTAAAAGGGCAGATAAACGAAATTAAAGCCATCGACTGTTTGTGTTTTGCGCTCACAGATGACCCCCTGGCCATACTGCGAGAGGAGCTGGCTGCCGTGCTGCCCGAGGCAAAAACGATACAAATGAAACCTATGGCCGCAGCTCGTGCCCAGACGAGGCAGTTGGTGAGAAATGTGTTTGCTGTTATCATGCCGATAGTTGTCGTTGCCTGTGGGGCCTGGATTGGAGTTCTGGCGATAATGAATGTTCGAGACAGGCAGCAGGAAATCGGTATTATGCGGGCCCTCGGATACGACTCGGGCAGAATCACGCTGCTGTTCCTCGGAAAAGCGGTAATAATCGGTCTGCTCGGAGCCGCTGCGGGTTTCTTTAT
The DNA here is from genome assembly GCA_030602845.1 of Phycisphaerae bacterium. GTDB lineage: Bacteria > Planctomycetota > Phycisphaerae > Sedimentisphaerales > Anaerobacaceae > JAUVYQ01. The sequence continues at coordinate 10,308 of JAUVYZ010000033.1, forward strand.
AGGAACAGCGATGGCTCTGAACTTTGGCCCCGGTATATTCAAGGTAACCGCTAAAGCAATAAAGCCGGAATATGTCTGGTTCGCCTGGTCTCTTATAGTGGCACCTGTATTTTCTGCTGTCTCCAGCTTTATACCGGCAATGATTGCCATAACTTACGACCCGGCGGTTACGCTGAGGGAAGAATAGATATGGTTGTTCTTGAGAATGTTGTAAAAACTTACCGAAGACGCCGGGGCGATGTCAAGGCCCTCAGTGATATAAACCTGCAGATTGAAAAAGGTGAATTTGTAGTTATCTGCGGGCCCAGCGGTAGCGGGAAAACGACTTTGCTTATGACCATCGCGGCAATGCTGCGACCGACCAGCGGCAGCGTCTGCGTCGAACAGAAAGACCTCTATACAATGAGCATACGGGACAGGGCAAAGTTCCGCGCCGAGAACATCGGCTTTGTTTTCCAGATGTTTCATCTCGTGCCGTATTTGAATATCATTGAAAACGTTGCTCTTGCCGGCGGAGTGGCCAGCCAAAGTGGTGGAGCAGTTAAAGCAAACGAGTTACTGAAGCGATTAGGCCTGGCCCAGCGGGCTTTCCACAGACCTTCCGAGCTCAGTGCCGGCGAAAAACAGCGCACCGCCATAGCCAGGGCACTGTTCAATCGTCCGAAGATTATCCTTGCCGATGAGCCTACCGGTAATCTTGACCCTGATAATGCAGCTTCGGTACTCGGCTATTTGTCTGAGTTTCATCACAGCGGCGGTACCGTAATCCTGGCCACTCACGGAACCGAGGCAGAGCAGTTTGCTGACCGGATAATTCATCTGCACAACGGCAGTATCGATAATTCCGGCTAATCCCAAAATAGTAACTGGTAAATGGTAAATAGTAACTGGTAAATGGTAAAT